>JAZSIW010000026.1:0-9753 GCA_045534025.1 Eubacteriales bacterium
ATGCTCGCTCCGCTTTACGGTGTGCCGATCATGAAATCCTATCCCTCAAAATACATACCTTGCGCTATCATCGGTCTTGCTCTCTCAGCGGTTCTCGTTCACGCCGTGATTGCCGAGATATTCCTCGGCGCACCTACCGCGCTGTACATCGTTTATGCGGTGATTATGGCGGCGCTTGTGTTCGTGTTTACGCAGGTGGAGCCGTTTTTGATGTTCGCCCTTCGCCGTAGGATCACGGACGAGGAAGCCGTTCCCGCAGAAGCGGAAGAAGCGGTCACCGTTCCGGCTGCAGAGACCGAAACGAAAACCGAGCCTGCACTTACTGCCGAAGCAGACACCTCGGACGATCCGCTGCTAAAGCTCAGCCCGAAGAAGCGCGAGGTTGCGAAGCTTATATGTCTTGGCTATACCAACAAGGATATTGCAACGACTCTCTTTCTTTCGGAGCATACCGTTAAGGATTATGTGAAGGATATTTATATTGCGCTTGATGTTCACAGCCGCATAGAGCTTGCCGCTTTGGTTAACAACTACCGACTGACAATGAAGAAGTAATAAACCGTTCAGATATACCCGAAAGGAGTTGTGCGCTTGACACTTACTGATAGATAAAACAGGATTATTGACGAACAGCAAATCAGTAAGGCAGATCGCCAAGGATACCGGCTTTACCGTTAATACGGTGGGCTGTTATCTCAAAAAGGCGTACAAAAAGCTGAATGTCCACAGCCGCCGTAAGCTGGTCAAATTGCTTGATAGAATTGGTGTAACAGAAAATCATTTACAAAGACAGCGCAAAAACAACGTCCCTTGAAGACATAACCGCTTCTCCCATAGGTTCAGATTTAAACACTGGTGCTCCACCAGAAAACGACAGATTTCAACAGGAATCTGTCGTTTTCAGTTATATTCGCCTTGCGGCGAGTGATATTGCTTCGCAGCGATATTGGACTTCGCCCGGTTTTGGAGGCGAATATAATATCACCGAGACCGCAGGTTTCAATATCACATTTTGCACAGCAAAATATATCACTACGTCGAAGACGGAATATCACTAATAATTATATAAGCAAAAAACAGCCGCAAAGCACAGCACAGGCTTATCGGTGCATTTTATTTACTGCGCTTTGTAATTGACAAAAAATATAAATGTAGTATACTGAAGATGTAAATTTTCCTTAAAGAGGTGGAAATTATGAAAAAACTTATAAGCATAGCAATCCTTTTTGCAATTATGCTGTCCGTTTTTGCCGCCTGCAGCGGGGAAGAGCCGATGGGCGAATCCTCCCTTGACGGTCAGGCAATAACGGAAAGCGAAAGCGGAGAGAACAGCGAAGCTTCTTTGGAGGATAGTACTGAGGAAGTCTCCGAGGAAAGCTTTGAGGAAAGCAGCGAGGAAGAGCAGGTGCTTACTGCCGAGGGGTTTTTCGGCCTTTGCGGTCAGCCCTATGTAAGCACAGGGGTAACAGTCCCTTCGCATTTTACGGCCACGGAAACGGAGCATCTTTACTCGCTCTCTTTGCCTTTGCCTGAGATAGAAGGGATGGGTACTCATGTAAGCGGCGACAACTTGTTTATTAATTATTGGGATGAAACTGACAAGGGTAACATATACAGCCTGAAAACGGGCGAGCTTTTAAGTGAGATTGATATGCCTTTTTGGTATTCCTTGGGCAAGCTTGAGGACAGTGGCTTCTGGGTTGCCGACAAAAGCAGCCTGTGTGTAAAGCTTTACGACAAGAACGGCAAGGAGCGTGTGGCATACGAGGGCAGAGAAGCGAACGCAGAGCTTATGGCGGTAACAGACGTATGTGTCAGCCACGACGGCAGATTTATGCTTTATTTCTCCGAAGATAAAAGCACTACCGTTATGGATCTTTCCGACGGCAGGGAAAAAACGGTGGAGCTTGACACGGAGGCAACCGTTTGGGGAATTACCTACACCGACGGCAGTTTTGTTTTGTCGATGCTTAACGATACTTTCTGTATGTATAACCCTTATGAGGACAGCGTGGCAAGATATATACCCGACAGCATGTGCTCCGTAAACGACGGAGTTTTGGATTACTCCGTACTGGGGTTGGTACTGCTTGGCAGTTTTGAAGACGACAGAAAGCTGTCTGTGGAGCTTGACAAGACCGAGCATTTGCAGGCGGTGTACGGCGGTTATCTTGCGGTAGGCAATATCTACAATACAAGTGTGATTAAATTTTACGATCTTGTAAAGGGTAAGCTTGTGTCCGAGCTTTCTTTTGACGAAGATATTTACGCAACAAATGTTGTTTTCAAAGAAGACGGCACCGCATTTATAATTATATCTTCCGAGAAAGGGAACGAGCTTTACGTTTATGACGTACCCTCTGCCGCAAAAAATGCAGAGATGGACGTAGGCTATCTTCTATGTAACGACGAAGAAATGCGGCGCTTGACTTATGACATCGCTGCGGAAATATACGAAAACACGGGCGCGGAGCTTGTTTACGGCTCTGAGGGTAATGATTTTGTTATAAGCGATTATGTGGCGCAGGTAGAGACGGATGTGTATACCATATATAACGCCGTCAACACGGTAAGGGACACATTGGCGCTGTATCCCGATGGAATGCTCAGAGAAGCGTGGGAGGATGGCTATAGTGGATTGCGTATATATCTGTGCGGCACCATTTACGGGGTCGGCGGCGACAGCCTTAGTGAAGCAGGTGCATTTGTTTCGGATGAAGGCCGTTATCTTGTTATAGTTATGGACGTGACCGAGGATCTTGCCACCAACCTCCCTCATGAGCTTTCTCACGTATTTGACCGCCGTATAGGCAGCGTTTCTTCCGAAAACGCACTGGATTGGCTGTGGCATTGGGAGGCGGTTGCCCCGGGCGAGGACGCCTATACTTTTATGTACGCAGAGTACGAAAGTAATATGCGCTACACTATATACGGCGAAGATAATCCCGACAACGTGTGGTTTATAGACGGATATTCCAGGGTTTCACCCACCGAGGACCGTGCACGCATTATGGAGTATCTGTTCAGTAGGGAAGACGGCACTCTTAACCAAGTCTTTCAGTACGAGAATATAAAGAACAAGGCCGTACTTTACAGCCATATACTTCGTCAATGCTTCCCCTCCTGCGCTGAGGCGGATACCCTTTATTGGGAGGAATGGCTTGGCCCGATTGATGAGTCGGTACTTACACGTTTTGGATAATAATCATAATACAAAATCACCGGTTCAACATTCCCACATCTTTTTAAAACTTTTTACATGAAAAGACCGCTGACTTTTATCTTTGTCAGCGGTCTGAAACGACCGAGCGTACAGCTCGGTCGTTTGTTGTATACAAAAACCCCGCCATAGCGGCGGGGCGTGATATGTGTAAAGAAATTTTACCGTTCACCCAACAAAGCGGTGTTAGTATACGCAGCACTGCATCTGTGATGACGGTGGGAGTATAATTGTAGGTCGGGGCTTCTTTTAGAACTCAAGCTTGCCTGCAATATAATCCTTAAGCTCGGCGATAGGAAGTCTTACCTGTTCCATAGTATCTCTGTCACGTACGGTAACACAGCCGTCGGTTTCGCTGTCGAAGTCGTAGGTGATGCAGAAGGGGGTGCCTATCTCGTCTTCTCTTCTGTAACGCTTGCCGATAGAGCCTGCGTCGTCAAAATCAACGGTAAAGCTCTTGCAAAGTTCACCATATACTTCCATAGCCTTGTCTGAAAGCTTCTTAGAGAGAGGAAGAACAGCCGCCTTAAAGGGTGCAAGGGCGGGATGCAGGTGCCTAACCGTTCTTACGTCGTGCTTTTCGGGTGTGCCGATATCTTCTTCGTCATAAGCTTCTACAAGGAAGGCAAGCATAATTCTGTCTGCACCGAGGGAAGGTTCGATAACGTATGGAATATACTTTTCATTGGTTTCGGGGTCAAAGTATTCAAGGCTTTCGCCGCTGTGTTCGGAGTGCTGGGTAAGGTCATAGTCCGTTCTGTCAGCTATGCCCCAAAGCTCGCCCCAGCCGAAGGGGAACAGATACTCGAAGTCGGTGGTAGCCTTGGAGTAGAAGCAAAGCTCCTCGGGGTCGTGGTCACGAAGCTTAAGGTTTTCCTTAGCCATACCTAAGCTGTAAAGGAACTGTGCACAGTAGTTCTTCCAGAAAGCGAACCACTCAAGGTCGGTGCCGGGCTTGCAGAAGAATTCCATCTCCATCTGCTCGAACTCTCTTATACGGAAGATGAAGTTGCCGGGGGTGATTTCGTTACGGAAGGACTTACCTATCTGACAAACGCCGAAAGGAAGCTTCTTTCTGGTAGTACGCTGGATGTTTTTGAAGTTAACGAATATACCCTGTGCGGTTTCGGGACGGAGATAAATCTGTGCGGCGGTATCTTCGTTAACGCCCTGGAAGGTTTTGAACATAAGGTTGAACTTCTTGATGGGGGTAAAGTCTGCCTTGCCGCAGTCGGGGCAAACGATGCCTTTTTCTGCGATAAACTTTGCCATATCCTCAAAGCTCATCGCACCGGGGATAACCTCTATGCCGTTCTGTGCCGCATAGTCTTCTATAAGCTTGTCTGCTCTGTGACGGGTCTTACACTCACGGCAGTCCATAAGGGGGTCGGAAAAGCCGCCAACATGACCGGAAGCCACCCAAACCTCGGGGTTCATAAGGATTGCGCTGTCAAGACCCACGTTTTCGGGACGTTCCTGCACAAACTTCTTCCACCAAGCTCTTTTAATGTTGTTCTTCATTTCAACGCCGAGAGGGCCATAGTCCCAAGCGTTGGCAAGACCGCCGTAGATTTCGCTGCCGCTGTAAACAAAGCCGCGGTTCTTACAAAAGGCAACGATTTTTTCCATGGTCTTTTCTTTGTTGTTCATCATAATGCTGTACCTCTTTATATAAACTTTTTTTATTTGTGAAATTCGGTGGTAATATCTCTGGAGAACAAGCCGTCAAGGGTTGTTTTCGCATCTTCACCACAATTTATTATCTTGTGCACTGCCGTACAGATGGGAAGCTCTATGCCAAGCTGATTTTGAAGCACCATAAGTGCCACAACGGTGTATGCGCCCTCTGCAAGCTTTTCAAATTTTACGCCCTTCACAAAATCCTCACCGTAGCGGCGGTTGTGGCTGTATTTAGAGAACACGGTTGCCTCGTAGTCGCCCAGATGACAAAGACCGTAGGCGCTCATCTCGTTACCGCCCATAGCCTTTATCAGCCTTGCTATCTCCCTTGTGCCTCTCGCCATAAGCGCCCCCTTGAGAGAGGGAAGCCCAAGCCCGTCAAGAAGCCCTGCGGCAATGCCTATTACGTTTTTGGTTGCCGCACCCACCTCGTTACCGATAAGGTCCTCGCCGTAATAAAAACGTATAAGGTCGCCGGTGAAGCTGTCAACAAGCATCTTTCTGTAATCGGCGTCGGCGCTGTCAATAACCATACAGTTGGGCTTACCGTCCGCAAACTCCTGTGGGTGACCGGGGCCTACCCAAACCGCACAGCGGTTGTTCGGCAGTACGTCCGCAACAACCTGTGTAAGGCGCTTGCCTGTCTCAAGTTCAAGACCCTTCATACAAAGGATTATTCCCTTGCCTGTCATGGTTTCCTCGCCAAGGCCCATAAGTATCTCACGCAGGCGTTGGGAGGGAACGGAAAACACAACTATCTCCGCATTCTTAACCGACTCCTTAAGGTCAAACACAAAGGGAACACGGTCAGGCATGGTAATAGTGCCGTTAAAACGCTCTTTATCAAATATGCGGGCGGCTTCGTCCTCGGGTGCCGCACCTATGGTAACTTCATTGCCGATGCGGTCAAGATAATAGGCTATAAACGAGCCCCATCTGCCGCAACCTATAACGGTAATCTTCATTTTGCTTCGGTCCTTTCTGCCTTGTTTTGCAATTTGGAGGTACTGCGCTGTGCCATAACAAGCTTGTAGTACCTGCCGCCGCTGCGCATAAGCTCGTCGTGGGTACCTTCCTCCTCCACTGTGCCTTTTTCAAGGACAACAAGCCGTGTGGCGTTGCGCAGGGTGGAAAGTCTGTGAGCTATCGCAAGGGTGGTACGCTCTTTTGTAAGCGCCGCTATAGAGTCCTGTATCTGCTTTTCGGTTTCCGTATCAAGGGAAGCCGTCGCTTCGTCAAGTATAAGTATCTTGGGGTTGCGCAGTACCGCACGTGCTATCTGCACACGCTGTTTTTCGCCGCCGGAAAGGCTGGAGCCCCGCTCGCTTACATAGGTGTCGTAGCCGTCGGGCTTACCCATAATAAAGCTGTGGGCGCCGCCGCTTTTTGCGGCACGTATAAGCTTGTCGGGGTCCGCATCCTCTGCGCCGTAAAGGATGTTTGCGGCGATAGTGCCCTTAAACATAAAGCTTTCCTGAAGGACCACGCCTATCTGAGAGCGCAAGCAACGCTGGCTGTAGTTCTGGATGGGGATACCGTCTATAAGCAATGTGCCCTCGTCCAAGTCGTAAAGGCGCATTACCAGGTTTATAAGTGTGGATTTGCCCACGCCGCTTCTGCCTACTATGCCTATCATATCGCCCTTTTTAATATCAAGGCTTACGTCTTTAAGCACGTAGTCCAGATTGTTGTAGCCGAAAAATCCGCGCTCTATACGTATGTCGCCGTGTATTTCCTTTTCCACGGGCTTTTCGCTTTCCTTAACCTCAGGCTCTTCGTCGATAATCTCAAAAACCTTAGCCATAGAGGTTGCGGAGCGTGTAAGCCTTCTGGGTACGTTGGAAAGCCAACGCAAGGGTTGATATATCATAGCCGCATAGGATACAAGCTGTTGGACTGAGCCCATGGTAAGGTCGCCGCCAAGCACCAGGGAGCCGGATATCAAAAGCACCGCATACTCGCCCACACGCATAAGGAAATCCACGGTGGGGATAAGCAAGTTCCAAAACAGCTCGTTACGGAAGGCAATATCTCTTTCCTTCTTTATTGCTTTGTCAAAACGCTCAAGCTCTGCCTTTTCCGTGCCGAAGACCTTAACTACACGTATGCCCGAGAAAACGTCGTGCAGTACCGTGTTGACTTCGCTGTTGGCGTGCCATTGCTGATGGTACAGCTTGTGGGTGTAGCGACGTGACATCCTGTGCATTACAAGTATCAGCGGCACGGGCAGTATTACAAACACCGCAAGCTTCCAATTTATTACAAAAAGTATAGTTATAATAGCCAGCATAAGGGTGCCGTACTGAAAAATCTCCGGCACAAGGCTTATTAAAAACTCTTTAAGCACCTGCGTGTCCGAGGTTACCCTTGTAATAAGCTCGCCCGAGGACCTGCGGCTTATATCGCCCACGGACATGGTGGGGATGCTGTCAAACACCAAACCGCGCAGGGTTACGGCAATCTTGTTGCCCACTTTTGCCACAAGTATGCGGCGTATAACAAGGAATATAACCTCTGAAAGGGCAACGATAACCATAAGGGTTACAAGGCTGTAAAAGCCCCTGCTTATCTCACCAAAAGGCTTGCCCGACATTATGTAGCCGTCCACCAGCTTCTTTTGCAGGGCAGGTGCAAGCACACCCAGACCGCTGCCTGCGAAATACAGCAGAACCGCCAACAAAAGGGGCAGAATATGGGGCTTTACGTATTTTAAAAGCCTTGCGTACATATTCTTTTTGTCGGTACACATTTCGCACTTGCTGCTGCCCTGACGGTAAGGCTTACCGCAATTGGGGCAACGGGTCTGCTTTTCGGGGGTAGAGCGGTCAAATTTTCTGCCGTCGTTTATGGCGGAGGCACGCTTTACAAAGCGGCGCAGGTTTTCCGAATTGCTCATGTCACTGCGGCACAGCTCGCAAACGTCCTCGCCCACGCCGTATTCCACCGCCACACAGCCTACGTACTGTACGGTCTTGATGTCCTTAAGGGCGGAAACCTCCATAACACGTTCGCCTACCGCTTCGTCAAACAGATACAGCTTGTCGTCGGTAAGTGCTAAGGCGCCGTATATAAACTCCTGCTCAAAGCTTAAATTATACTCGGCAATGGCAACGGGCTTTACTCCCTGCGGTACCATGGACTTAAGCTTGCGCCTGACCTCGGTACGGCGGGGAGATATTAAACGATTGTTTTTCTTTGCCGAAAACATTTTTGCCATTCCCGTTTTTCTCCGTAAAATTATAAATAAAGTTCTATCTTCTTGTAGCTCTTCCTGTCAAGGGCGGTAACGTCGGGTATGGTGTAGCGGTTGCCGCTTACGTCCATTATTACAAGATAGGTGTCGCTTATCCTTAAAATACTGCCGAAGGTGTCTTTAAGCACCAACTCCAGCTCGCCTATATCCGTATCCACTTCCCAGCAGGAGTAGCCGAACTGCTCCTTAAGCTTGTGTATCTTCTTAATTTCGGGGCAGAAATATTTTCTGCGCAGAGATTTATCAATAATCTCTCTGCCCTTGCCCTCAAAGTTCGAAAGGGCACGGATTATACCGTATTCTCTGCCGTCCTCGTCCTGTACGGAGATGTACTCCTCAGGCTTTTCAAAGGGAAACGCCTTGTGGAAAAGCACCCTGCCCAAATCCTGCCAACGGGGTGTCCTGTCACCGCTTTCCGCATAGACCGAGCCGATAGCACCGCCGCGCCCTCTGCCGCCCCTCGGCGGTTCGGGGCGATCCTTTTTATCCCCACCAAACTCTGCAAGGTCGTCCTTGTTTATGGGCGGCACAAAGGCACGCAAGGCGGCAAAGCCGTTCTTGGTGGTATAAAACTCCGCATTTTCGGGGGTAAAATATATAATGTCAACCAAATCGGTAAAAGATTTTGCCATAACAACGCTCCTTTTACTCAATACCCACGGTCTTAAGGGCTTCTGCCTGAAGCTTGTACAAGCGGTAGTAAACGCCCTGCGCTTTAAGCAGTTCCGTGGCTGTGCCTCTTTCCACAACCTCACCCTTTTCCACCACTATAAGGCTGTCCGCCTCCCTAAGGGTGGAAAGTCTGTGGGCTATGATTATGGTGGTGCGTCCTTCGGTAACAGCGTTAAGCGCCGCTTGTATCTGCCTTTCCGTTTGGGTGTCCATAGCTGCAGTCGCCTCGTCAAGTATAAGTATCTTAGGGTCGGTCAGCAGGGCACGGGCTATGGAAACCCTCTGCTTTTCGCCGCCGGACAAGTCCTTTTTGCCAAAGCCCACCATGGTCTGGTAGCCGTCGGGATATTTGATGATAAAATCGTGGGCAGATGCCGCCTTCGCTGCCGCAATAACCTCTTCTTCCGTGGCATTGGGCTTGGCGTAGCGGATATTATCCATAATGGTGCCCCTGAACAAATAGGTCTCCTGCGACACTATTGCAATACTCCCTCGCAGTGCCTCAAAGGAAAGATCCTTAAGGTCAACGCCGTCTATCCTTATCGTACCTGCGTTGGGGTCGTAAAGCCTTGTCAGCAGGTTCGCCAAGGTGGATTTACCTGCCCCCGTATGACCTACGATACCAAGAGTGGTACCGTGGGGCACCTTAAAGCTTACGTTCTTTATAACTTCTCTGCCTTCTTCATAGGAGAAGGAAACATTGTCAAACTCTACGTCGCCCTTAAGCTCTTCAATAGCAACAGCGCCGTCCTTTTCCGCCACGTCGGGGGATGCATCCTTAATCTCAAACAGTCTTTGAAGAGCGTTAAGGCAGTCCGTCCACCAGTTTGCCACGTCGGCAAAGAAGTTTATGGGTGCGTAAACCATGCTCATATAAGCAACAAAGGCCATAAGGTCGCCGTAGCTCATACTGCCGTTGCTTTCAATA
>JAZSIW010000091.1:0-12920 GCA_045534025.1 Eubacteriales bacterium
GTTGGCTGTTCCGTATTTTCCTAGAACTATTTCTCCTGCGATATGATTCAGGCACCTCACGGCAGAGCACCCGCTGTGGCAACAGGCGGTAAGAGAAGTCACCCCGATAATTTTGTATTCACCTATCAGGGCGACGGCGACCTTGCCGCAATCGGTACTGCGGAGACAGTGCATGTAGGCGCAAGAGGCGAAAACATAACCGTTATATTTATCAATAACTGTATCTACGGTATGACAGGCGGTCAGATGGCACCTACCACTCTTCTCGGTCAGGTTACCACCACCTCTCCCTACGGCAGAAAAAAGGAGATACAGGGCAACCCCATAAAGGTTTGCGAGATGGTTTCCACCCTTGACGGTACCGCTTATGCAGAGCGTGTAGCTGTGGACTGCGTTAAAAACGTACGTGCCGCTAAAAAGGCTATCCGCAAGGCCTTTGAGGTTCAGAAGAACAAGCAGGGCTTCAGCCTTGTAGAAGTTCTTTCCACCTGTCCCACCAACTGGGGTCTTGCTCCCGATAAGGCGCTTGAATGGCTTCGTGAAAACATGATGACCCATTACCCCTTGGGCGTATACAAGGATATAACAAAGGAGGCAAAGGAAAATGAGTAATATCTTACTTGCAGGCTTCGGCGGTCAGGGTATACTTTTTGCAGGTAAGCAGATAGTGCTTGCAGGTATGCGTCAGGACAAGTACGTAAGCTGGTTGCCCTCCTACGGTCCCGAAATGCGCGGCGGTACCTGTAACTGCAGCGTTATCGTAGAGGACGAGCCTATCGGCAGTCCCCTTGTAACCACTCCCGACGTGCTTTTGGCGTTCAACGCACCTTCCTTTGAGAAGTTTGAAAGCACCGTTGTTAAGGGCGGTATGCTTTTCACAGATAGCTCTCTTGTTAACAAAAAGGGTAGCCGTGACGATATAAGCTACTTCTATATTCCTGCTACCGAGCTGGCTAACGAAAACGGTCTTACAGGTATGGCTAACGTAATTATGCTTGGCTATATCGTTAAAAAGACAGGCCTGTTTGACGAGGAGTATTTTAAGGACTCCCTAAATGCAGGCATCCCTGCCCATAAGGCTCATTTGGCAGAGGTTAACAAAAAGGCTTTGGAAATAGGCTTTGGCTATGAAGGCTGATAAGCCCTTTGTAAGCGCAATAATTGTGGGTGCCGGCAACGGCACCCGCATGGGCGGAAAAAACAAAGCTTTAATAAAAATAGGGGACAAAAGCGCCTTTCGTATGGTGCTTGAGGCGTTTTGTGCCGCCGAAACCGTGGACGAGCTGGTTGTGGTTTGCCGTGATAAGGAAGAGATGCTTCCCGACGCCGCAGACTGTACCAAGCCCATCCGCTATACCTTGGGCGGCAAAACCCGTGGCGAGTCGGTAATGAACGGCGTAAAAGCGGCAAAAAACAGCGCCGCCTTTTATTGTATACACGACTGCGCACGCCCCCTTGTAACGGCACAGATAATAGACAGCGTGGTAAGTGCCGCCTTGGAAAAGGGTGCGGCAACCGCCTGTGGCCCCGTTAACGACACCGTTAAATACGTAGACAGAGAAAACGGCACGGTTTACACTCCCGACCGCAGTAAGCTTATAGCGGTGCAAACACCGCAGGTCTTTGAGGCGAGGCTTTATAAGATCTCTGCCGCCCTTGGCGAAAAGGACGGCATTACCGCCACGGACGACACCACCCTTGCAGAACACGCAGGCTTTAAGGTGGAGTATGTGGAGTCGCCTACCCCCAACTTTAAGCTTACCCGTAGCGAGGACGTGTATCTTGCACGGCTTCTTGTAAAACTGTCGGAAAAGGAAGGGTAGCTATGAGAATAGGACACGGCTATGACGTGCACGCCTTTGCCGAAGGCAGAAGACTTGTGCTTGGCGGTGTGGACGTACCCCACAGCAAGGGACTTATGGGGCATTCCGATGCGGATGTACTTACCCATGCGGTATGTGACGCTCTGCTCGGTGCCGCCGCACTTGGCGATATCGGCGGTCATTTTCCCGATACCGACCCTGCCTATAAAGGCGCGGACAGCTTGCTGTTGCTGAAGGCGGTGGCAAAACTTTTGAAGGATAAGGGCTACCGTGTGGTAAACGTGGACTCCACGGTAATAGCCCAAAAGCCCAAGCTTGCTCCTTTTATAGGACAAATGCGACAAAATCTTGCGGAAGCTATGGGTTTACAGCTTGATGAGGTAAGCGTAAAGGCAACCACGGAAGAGCATCTTGGCTTTACGGGCAGGGAAGAGGGCATTGCTGCTCACGCCCTGTGTTTAATAGAAAAAGAGTAAAAGGTAAAATATTAATGCAAAATAAAGATTATACTTTAAGGGAAGGCGTAGGCCTTACGGTGCTTTCCACCGATAAATTTAAATCCAATCTTATGATAGTAGAACTTCGCTGTCCCTTAAAAAAAGAAACGGCAACCCACAACTCCCTTATAACCAATGTGCTTAGTCGCTGTTGCCGTGAATATCCCACCCTAAGACAGTTTAACGTTGCACTGGAGGAGCTGTACGCCGCAGATCTTGACGCCTACGTTTCCAAAATCGGCGAGGTGCAAAAGGTTTGCTTCAAGCTTTCCTGTATAGAAAATAAGTACACTTACGACGGTGCGGATGTGTTGGCAGGCGGTATACGCCTGCTTGGTGAGATGATTTTTAATCCGCTTTTGGAGGACGGTGTTTTTCCTCTTAATGTGGTGAACTCCGAAAAAAAGAATTTAAAAGAAGAAATAGAAGCGCTTAAGGATGATAAGTCCCGTTTTGCCCTTAACCGCTGTGTTAAGAATATGTGCCCGGATGAGCCGTATTCGGTTGCCACGGCAGGCGACGTGGAGGTTTTGGCGGCAATCACCCCAAAGGAGCTTAAGGCAAGCTACGACGCACTTATAGCTACTCCCCCCGTAAGCATCTACTTTGTGGGCAGGGAAGACCCCGATAAGGTAAGGGAGTACTGTGATAAGTATTTGCCCTTCGCCCCCAGAAAGACAGAGCTTTTCCGTACCGATGTCAGAGTTGCGGACGGGGAGGTAAAGCAGGTTACGGAGGTGTCCGATGCGGTGCAAAGCCGCCTGTGTATGGGCTTCCGTACGGCACGCAGTATAGGGGACGATGATTACAGCGCTCTCCTCTTGGCTTGTGACGTTTTGGGCTCTCCCTCCGGTAAGCTGTTTGTTAACGTAAGGGAAAAAATGGGACTTTGCTATTATTGTCATCCGCTGTTGGATGGCGTCAAGGGCCTGCTTATAGTTTCCGCAGGTATCGCCGCCGAGGACAGGGAGAGGGCAGAAAAAGCCATACTAAAACAGATAGAGGACCTGAAACAGGGCAACATCTCCGAAAGTGAGCTTAAAAGCGCAAAGGCGGCGGCACTTAATGCATATAAGGAGATAACCGACAGTCCTTCCTCCGTTATCGGCTGGTACTCCACCCGCCGCGGATTGGGCCTTTCGCTGACGCCTGAGCAAATGGCGGCAAAAATAGAAAGCACTACTGCAGAGGATATTGCAAGGGCGGCAAAAGATATTATGCCAGACACTTTTTATATGCTTGAAGGAGGCGGCGAACAATGCTAAAGCTTTACGAAAACACCGCCTTGGAAGAAAAATATTATAAATGTAACGTGAACGGACTTGACGTGTACGTTATCCCCAAGCAAATGTCAACGGTTTACGCCTCCATAGCCGTAAACTTCGGCTCTTCGGATACGCAGTTCGTGGTGGACGGCAAAACCGTAAGCCTGCCTGCAGGCACGGCTCATTATTTAGAGCACAAGATGTTTGATAATCCCGACGGTACCGACGCCTTCGAGCAGTTCTCGTTGCTTGGTGCCAACGTCAACGCTTATACCGCATCCGCAAAGACCTGCTATCTGTTTTCCTGTACGGAAAACTTTGAGGAATGCTTAAGGCTTCTTTTCGGCGTTGTTACAAAGCCCGTGTTTTCCGACGCATCTGTGGAAAAGGAGCGCCCCATAATAACACAGGAAATCCGTATGTATATGGATGACCCTTATTGGAAGATGCATTTTGCTTTGTTGGATGCTTTGTATTACAACGACCCTATACGTACAGACCCTGCAGGCACGGAGGAGACTATTGCGGAAATAACACCGGAGCTTTTGTACGACTGTCACAGAAGCTTTTACACGGCGGAGAATATGGCACTTTGCGTTTGCGGCAACGTAGACCCTCAAAAGGTGGCAGATATAGCGGCGGAGTGCATAAAGCCCTCTGTAGCTGAAAAGCCTTTGCGCCTTCGCCCCACAGAGCCTGCGGAAATACGCACTTCCCGTGCGGAAAACGTACTTGACGTGGCAACCCCTCTTTTTGCCGTGGGTATAAAATGCACCCCTCCTCAAAGCGGTGACGAGCTTATGCGTGCCGAGGCGGAAAACGAAATAATCGTCCAGGCCATCTTTGGCAAAAGCGGCAGCTTTTACAATAAATGCTACGAAAGCGGCTTGCTTGGCGACCGCTACTCCTGCGGATACAGTAACGAGGCAGGCACAGCTCTTGTAATGCTTTACGGCTCGGGTAACGAGCCCGACAGGGTATACGAGCTTATAAAGGAAGAGCTTGACAGCCGAAGGGACAGCTTTTGCACCGTGGAGGAATTTGAGCGTGCCAAGAAGGTTTGCTATTCTTCGGCACTTGAAGCATACAACGGGACGGAGGATACGGCAAACGCATTCCTTGGCTTTGTGTTTGACGGCGGTGACTTTTTAAGATATACCGACTTTTTGCGCAGTGCGGAATACAATTCCGTAAAAAAGCGCTTCGGGGCAGAATATCGCAGTGACCGCAGTGCAATATCGGTAATTTACGGTAAGGAGGCATAAAATGGCAGCCATCAAGACTGTTTCCTTCCCCGGTTTGGGTATAAAAGAATTTGAAATCGACCCTGTAGCCATTCATAACGCCTTCGGCATAGAGGGCTTGGATATACGTTGGTATGCGCTGATAATCTGCACGGGCATAATTTGCGCTTTTGTGTATTTTTTAAGGCGCGGCAAGCGCACGGAAATGCTTTTGGAGGACGACCTGCTTAACGTAACTCTTTTAGCAGTGCCTATCGGCGTGGTGGGTGCACGATTCTTGTATGTTATCACCAATTTAGATACCTACGACGGGTTTAAAGAAATGATAAACATACGGAACGGCGGACTTGCCATCTACGGCGGTATTATTTTCGGCGCGCTTACCATATTTGTATATTCTCGCATCAAAAAGCAAAGCGCCCTTAAGTATTTTGACGCTATCTGTCCCGGCGTAATGCTTGCGCAAGCCATCGGCAGGTGGGGCAACTTTATGAACGGTGAAGCCTACGGCGTAGGTTACGGTGCAGAAAAAATGCCCTGGCGTATGGAATTTCCTTACGGTCCGGATAGATTTGCCCACCCTACCTTCCTTTATGAAAGTCTTTGGAATATTATAGGCTTTGTTATTGCCAACCTTCTTTACAGAAACAAAAAATTTGACGGCCGCATTTTCACCTTTTATGTGGCATGGTACGGTTTTGGCAGGGCGTGGATAGAGTTCTTGCGTGAGGACAGCATTATGATAGGTTCTCAAAGACTGATGGTGTATTTGGGCTTTACAACCTGCGCCATAGCTATCGCTGCACATGTATATTTGTATAAGCACATCGGTAATGAGATAAAGGATTACGAGCAGTCAAAAACAGCAACGGAGGAAACAACAAATGACAATACTTGACGGTAAGGCTCTTGCCGCGAAAATAAAAGAACAAACCGCAAAAATCACGGCTGAACTTGCTTCCCGGGGCAAAAGACAGCCCTGCTTGGCAGTGGTGTTGGTAGGGGAGGACCCTGCTTCCCAAATCTATGTGCGCAACAAGCATAACGATTGCGTAACTACCGGTATAAAAAGCCTTATGCACACCCTTCCTGCGGATACAAAGCAGGAGGAATTGCTTTCCCTTATAGACAGCCTTAACGCAGACGACAGTGTGGACGGTATTTTGGTACAGCTTCCCTTGCCCAAGCATCTGGACGAAAAAGCTGTAACGGAGCGCATTTCCGCCGCCAAGGACGTAGACGCCTTCAGCGCATACAACGTGGGGAAGATAACCTTGGGCAGAGGCGGATTTAAGCCTTGCACCCCTGCGGGAATAATGCGACTGCTGGAGGAATACGGCATAGAAATCGCTGGGAAGGAGTGCGTAGTTGTAGGCAGAAGCAATATAGTGGGCAAACCAATGGCGCTTCTATTGTTGGCGGCAGGCGGCACGGTTACCGTTTGCCACACTAAAACCGCCGATCTTGCATATCACACTCGCCGTGCGGATATCCTTATAGCTGCCGCAGGCAGGGCAGACCTTATCAAGGGTGACATGGTAAAAGAAGGTGCGGTAATAGTGGACGTAGGTATGAACCGCAAGGACGGCAAACTGTGCGGCGACGTAAACTTTGAAGAATGTGCCGAAAAAGCCTCTTACATAACCCCGGTCCCCGGCGGCGTAGGGCCCATGACAAGAGCGATGCTTCTTGAAAACACCATAACCGCATATTCAAACAAATAAATAGCTTTAGCCCCCTCAAAAAGAGGGGGCGACTTTTTTGCATTTTTAACAAAAATGCGAGTTGGACAAAAAAATGTATTGACATTTGACACACGAAAATATATAATGTAAATGAATATGTATAGGAGTATCTATACCTATACCTATGGGTATATGATATACACAATATGTATTATATTCCGCTTATTTAGCGCAAAAAAGGAGCGAGAGAAATGGAAAGAACTATCAAAAAGACAACCGGTAGACTGCTGGCTGGATTTTTGGCGGTAATCATGGTGTTCTCTATGTTCATCACTGTTTTTACGGAGCTGGACTTTGCGTCCATCTTCGCATCTGCATCCGGTGATGACAGCGGCAAGGACGATACCTTGCACACCAATACCGCGTACTCCAATGCCGATTATTCCGTAATAACAGGGGAGATCGCCCTTGTTGGTGACGGCTTTGGCGGCAGAGACCTCAGTGCCGATTTAAAGGCCGCATTGGGCACTAATGCTAACGTAAAGTTTTACACAGACGATGAAGGCGGCATTCAAAAAGTATTGACCGCTTCTGCAAGCACTAACATTTCATTGGTAGTGTTCTCTTGCGGTACCCGTGTTTGTGTTGAAAACCAAGGCGAGGTAGCAAGCTTTGCGGCAGACCTTGACCGTGCGGTTAAGGCGTTCAAGGCTCGCGGCATCGACGTGTTGCTTGTTACCCCCGGCCCTGTTACCGAGTATGGCGAGCAAATGTATTATGCTAGGTATCCCCATGTGTGGACGCCCGACCAGGTAGCTTCCGGTGACAATATCACTAACAGACTTAAGGATGCGGTTGCGTCTATAACCTCCGTTGCGGAAGAAAACAATGTGGGTCTTCTTTCCATATACGGCAAGGTAAAGCTTACCGGCGAAGATAAGTATATGGCAGATTCACCCGAGGGCGTGTTCCCCGGTGACTACGGCTATACCCTTATAACTCGTTGGTTGGCGGAATATATTTCGGAAAGATATGTATTCACCCGTCAACAGTTGGGCTCTACCGAAAGTGTTTCCGGTACGGAAAAGGTTATCGACCTCGGTGCGGTTTATGACGATATTGATGCTATCGTTCTTAAGTTCCCCGCAAGCACCGTTGTCCCCGGCAAACTGTCTGTTCAGACCACCAAAGCTTCCGAAGACCAGTGGTTTGAAGCTGTTGCCGACGCAACTGTTGTGGATGTGGACGATGACGCTAAGGTAGTAAGCCTTGTGTTTGAAGCAGCAACCGCACGCTATATCCGCATAGGCGGCGATGCGGAATTCCCTGCAGGCACTACCGTAGGCGTTTATAAGACTGCTCTTGCAAACCCCGTTATCACCTACCCCGTGGCAGGTGACGAGGTTTCTACAAAACACGCCTTTAATATCGAGTGGTCTTCCGTTGCAGGTGCCGACAGATACGATATCGTTATCGAACAGGAAAACGGTACGGTTGTTAAGACCTTTACCACCAGCGAAGATACACAGGCTATCCCGGCAGGCCTTTTGCAGGACGGCACCAACTACAATATCAAAATAACCTCTCTCTGCTCCGGCTACATAGATGTAAATACGCACAGCGGTGCAGGCGCTTCCGGCGTTTTTGTTGCTGACGAAGATGCAATATATTCCGGCAACTCCGAAACCTATGAGGAGATAGTTTCTGCAGGTAAGCTTATCACCGTGGGTGACCAGGCGTTGCTCTCCATGGGTGCCTCCGCATCTATCGACGGTCAAGCAACTACTTTGCTTACCGACCTTGCCCGTGCGGATTATGTTGGCGACGAAAGCACCATGGTCAAGCTGCATACCTATACCGACCACGCTTCCACGGTTGAGGTAATTGTTGACCTTAAAATCCCGGCCGCTGCGGTTACGGGCGTGTTCTTTGACGTTCCTTTCTTCGCAGTAACAGGCTCCTCTAACGCAAAACCCGAAAGCGTTATTGTAAGCTACGCAGGCGAAGATCAGAATTATACCACAGGCCGTAACATGCTTGTGGGCCAATCCGTGCGTACTATCAGGATGTCTGCAGACAGTCAGATCTCCGGCGACATGACCAGATTCGGCGAAACCTTCGGCGGCACCAATGTTCGCTACGTAAAGTTGACATTTACTTTTGCAGACAAAGACAGATCCGACTTCTGGCTTGACGAAATTTACGTTGTAGGTTCCAAAGAAGATACAGGCGTTGTATCTCGTGACGGTGTAACCGTCCTTAACGAAGGCCTCGTAGGTGCAAACAAATTCTATGGCACCTATACCGCAGGTATGTGGATAAAAGACCCTCGCTTCGTGGCAATTGCCCCCTTCGGTACAACCTCCGTCCCTGTGGAATTGGTTGTAAACCTTAACGCAGATATGCAAAACAACGCTACCGGCTCTACAGACAGCGTTGTTACCGGCGTAAATATTGCTTTCGCTGTGGATACCGACGCTATCCGTCCCTCCTCCATCGTTGTTTCCGTCCAAAAAACGGGCGAGACTAAGTGGACAGAAGTCGGCGGCAAGGTATACGTAAACAACGGCACCGTTTCTGCAGATAAGGCGGAGTTTGTTAATGAATATATCCCCCTCACCTCTGCAGACGCTTCCGACGTTTTGGCGTCTTATGTAAAGATTACTCTTTATACCGATGTATATAATACAGATATCCCTTCCGCTTACGATACTACAGGTAAGTGGGGCACTTGGTTTGCCCTCTCCCACCTGGACGTAATCGGCGGCCAGTATATCGACTCAATCGAGGCTGACGGTGCAACCGCCGCTTACCATGCAAACTATCTCCAAAACACCGACCTCCGTAACAGAGGTAATTTCGGTGACGTTAACAATACCGATATTTGGAACAGTATCTCCTGGAAGTCCGCAGGCTATAAGACCTCCAATTCCGGTTATTACGAAATCCTCGGTAACGTAACCGTTGGTAAGATTTACTGGGCTTCCGAAGCTCCCTCCGGCAGCGGCACAAACGTAATTGCAGATACCGAAGTTAAGGCAACAAATACAGACGCTCCCTCTATCCAGCCTAAAGCAGACTCTAACATTGCATTGGGTAAAAAATACAAATATTCCGTAGCTCCTTATTCTTCTTATTCTGATGGTGGTACCGCAAACTCCTATCATACAGGTTTGCTTACCGATGGCAAATACGCAAGCTACAGAGCGGGTGCCACAGAAGAGACTAATCATTATGTGGGATACACTACTACGCGTACAGATTACACAGTTATTGTGGATTTGGGCAGTCTTCATAATGTTACAAGTACTTCTATCGACATATTTTGGGATACCGCTCTTTCCAGCAATAGACCTACAAAGCTTGATGTGGCCTACAGTGCGGATGAAAGTACATGGACCTCTGGTATTAGCATTTTAGGTAACGAAACATCTAGAAGTGTGCATCACAATGCAGCTAATCAGAATACTCGTAAAGCATATACATACAAGTGTACTACTACAGGCACAGGAGTAAGGTATGTAAAGTATACAATTTCAACTGATTCAGCACTCCCTCGTCTTTATATGGACGAAATCGAGGTTTGGGGCTCTGAGGTTGAAGTTGAGGGCTACAATATTAACTATGCGTTGTCCTCCAATGGCGGTAAATACCATTATCAAAATGTTGATTCTTACTACAACACGGCGCATTCGGATTCATTTTCTGCAACCTCCACAACTTTCAGCAACGGTAAGCTGAACGATGGTGAGGTAAAAACAACTTTCACATACAATGGTACTACCGATGAGGGCTTCGCAAGCCTTGTAAGAAATACTGCTAATGGCGGAACTGCGGGTTCCGGTATAGTCCTCGATTTGGGCACGGCGAAAACCGTAAATACCGTTAATGTAAAGGGCTATCATTATAGTCCTACTCACGGTATGAAGGGCGGTAACGACGCTACTTATTATGTGTACGGTTCAAGCGATGCTTCGAGCTGGACCGAACTTGGCAACAAAGTTTATACAGAGTTTACAGGCGCTTCAACCGCAACTGTTGAGTTTTCCGATAGCAGATACAGGTACTACCTTATAACGGTAAGATATCCTGCTACGAACATGGTATGGACAGAGGTGGAAATTTTCCGCACAAAGGACGAAATCCCTCCCGTGCTTTCTAATCTTGTTATAAGCAATGTAACCTCTACAGGCTTTGACATTTCAGTAAACTACAGCGACAATGTTGGTGTTACCAGCGTTAAGTTCCCTGTATGGACAAATGTGGGCAGCAGTGATGGACAGGACGATATGGTTTGGCACGAAGCAACCTTAAACAACGGTGTTGCTACCTATCATGTTAATACCTCCGACCACAACGGCGAATACGGCAAATATATTATTCATGCATACGCATACGATGCTGCAGGCAACGAGACCGGTCTTGGCGGCGGCGAGGCAATGGTGCCCAACCCCAGCGGCGAAAAGATAAACCTTGCGCCTTACGGTACTTATGCATACTACGACATGTTGCCCGGTAACAGAATAGCTTACGAAGGCAACAAGGGCGCTTGCTTGGCTCTTGACTACGAAGTACCTAACGATAATGCGGTTTATGATGACACAACATTTGCCGCCGGTGGTACAGGTCAGCGTAACAAGCTCGGCGTATTTGCCAAAGGTAAACTTAACGACGGTGTTTACGCTTTGTATACCAATGGCTATCCTCCTTACCGCTGGATGGGTTTCCATCAAGCAGCCAGCGAAACTAACGGCATGACCATTGTGTTCGACTTGGGTAGCGAGTTTGAGCTTTCCGATGTAAGCTTCAGAAACCCTCGTCGTTCGGGTGCGGCAAACGCCGGTGTATATACCGTAACTTACTATTTCTCCAACGATAACGCTACTTGGACAGCGGGAACTGTTGGTACTTGGGCTAAAGACGGCACACTGCCTCTGTCTTCTACCAACTCTACTGCAAACGACATTTACAAAAACAGTGTAACTGCCCCCGGCGGCAATTATCGTTATGTAAAGATTAATATCGATAACAACACCAACGAAGCGACAAACATAAACTTCTTCTTGGATGAAGTTATCATTAACGGTTACATCCCCGTAGCCGAAGGCCCCGATACAACCGAAAAGAACTGGGCTCTTGAAGAAAACGGCGGTAAGTACAAGGGCAGTGGCAACCTAAGCGCCTCCAGTGCTGATGATGCCGATACCAGCGAATGGACTACATACCACAGCGGTAAGCTCAACGACGGTGACAATGTTCGTGATTCCCGTGCAGAGTCTGTTGGTCTTCAGGGTTCCAGTGCCGTTACAAGAATTACCTATAAGCTTGCATCTAAGGTAGAAATCAGCCAAGTTAATGTATATGTCGGTCCTTATTCAAATGAATACTTAAGCGGTGTTACTGTTTATGTTGCTGACAGTGATTCTGCTAATGCAGAGCTTACTCAGCTTGGCATGGCAAGCGCTTACAAGACCCACAGTGGTGACACCGTTGTTTATACGATTAACGGCAACGCAACGGGTAAATATGTAATTATTGATGTTACAAATGTTAAGTACCTGAGCTTTTTGACAGAAATCGAAATTATCGGTATAAAATCCGCACAGCTTGATGCGCCTATCATTACCTCTCACTATGATGAGCAGGAGATAGGTGTGGAAACCGCTCTCGATTGGAACGATGTAACAGTCGACGAAGAAGGTACTGTTGTAACCTACAGCGTTGATGTTACGGATAAAAACGGCAATACCGTTTCTGTAGCTACGGGTCTTACCAGCAGCAACATTCACTTGGATTCTACTGCCTTTACCGCAGGCGAAGGTTATTATACCATTACTGTTACCGCTGCCGCCAACGGCTGGTTTGACGGTGTAACAAATCTGGTTGTTTACTATGCGCCTAAGTACATCATCACCTTTGTTGCGGCAGATGGTGCGCTTCTCAAGCACTCCGGTCAGACCACACAGAGCGTACAGTTCGGTGTATATCAGGGTACCGCTTGGAACTCTGACGAGGTGCTTGGTGCGATTGCTGCTATTACCGCTTTGCCCTACGTTGACAGCAAGGGCAGCATTAATTACTTCAGCAGTTGGTCAGCCGGTGAAGGCGCAGGCATCCCCACCGAGGGCGAGGTTTCTTCCAATGTAACCTTCGTTGCACAGTACACCCTCGACGACACCACAGGTACCGCCAACGACAGCTTGATGACCGACGGTCAGATTTACGACGGTACAGGCACTAAAGCTGATTACTATTTCACCTTTAACAACGATAATCAGGCTTATGACTATATGATTATCGACCTTGGCAGAATTTACTACGCTCTTACCGAGTTCGATGTTTCCTTCTACAAGAAGGGTGATGTTCTGCCTTTCCAGATAACCTTTGAGGTTTCCTCCAAGGTTTA
>JAZSIW010000036.1:0-9336 GCA_045534025.1 Eubacteriales bacterium
GGTATAATCTTCTGATTTATACAGCTACTAACAGTACAAATTTGTAAAGCAAGGAGATTTTGTAATTTATATAAAAGCAACAGGAATAATTCGTAGAATAGATGATTTGGGGAGGGTGGTTATTCCGAAAGAGATTAGAAGGACTATGCGGATTCGCGAGGGCGACCCCTCGCATACCTCATTGACACTTTTCGACAGGTTTTGTTGGGCAATACAAAGTGTGGTGGAAAGGTATAAAAAATAGCAAAAAGGAGCAGATTTTTCTGCTCCTTTTTTTGAATTACCAAGTTAAATCAAAATTTGCACGACCTGTTTGACGTTCTCCGTTTACTTTCAAATAATATCTCACGTTAAGATTAGTAGGTTTTTGTACACCTAAATCGCTTAACGGTATCTTCAAATCAAAATATGTCAACTCGCCGTTGTTATTGATTGTTTTAGAACTATATATCACATTGATAGGCACCTTCTTATCAAAAGTATCATTTATGGAGGCATCTCCGAAATCTCCGTAAAACTCTACACTGTACTTTGATTTACAGCCGATATACATAGATATGTATAGATATCCGTTTTCTACCCACACTTTTCGATGCGCTTTTGTCCCAATGCCATCATCAGCATCAATCCAAGCCACAAACGGCTCAATACCCTCAATGTCATAAATAGTGGCTAACGAATTGGGCAACTCATAATACGAAGGTCCTTTGCAAACATAAAGTGTCACAGGAGTATCTTCTTCCACTTCACTGCCGATAGATGGTTCTGTGCGAATAACCAAATCGTAATCATAGTCGTTATTATACTCATACTCAACTTTGGGAATTAGGCCTTTGCCAGCCAACAAGGTTTTTGCTGTATCCACATCTAATTTTTCAATATCAGGAATTTTAATGGTGTTTTTTGCGGGTTCTGAGCTGGAATCCTCTTTTGCTGTTTGCGAAGCTTCAGACACGGTTTGTGTAGTTTCGGAACAGGAGCACATTACACCGCAACAAAGCGAGAGTAACAATAATGATGTGATGATAGCTTTTGCGAATTTTTTCATTTTTACCTCCAAAACTCAAATGTGACAAAATGTTACATATTTATTGTAACGATTTGTTACAATAAAGTCAAGCGGTGATTTGATGATTGGCTTGAAAAATATTAGAAAAAAGCGCAAATTGAATCAACAAAAAGTTGCCATAGATTTAAACATTTCCAGAGAAGCGCTGTCCTATTACGAAAATGGTAAAAGAGAGCCTTCTCTTCAACTTTTAGTTCAAATGTCAGCTTATTTCAATGTTTCTATCAACTATTTGATGACCGGCAAAGAATTCCAAAAAAGATAAACCTATCTTTTTGTTTACAAAAGGGTAGGTTTTTGTTGTATAAACCTCCTCGTTTTTACAAATAATAACATCACAAAGGTAAAAACAAGGAGAAATTTATATATGAAAGCAACAGGAATTGTGAGAAGAATTGACGATTTCGGTCGTGTGGTTATACCGAAAGAGATCAGAAGGACGATGCGCATAAGAGAAGGCGAGCCTTTGGAGATATTCACGGACAAGGATGGGGAAGTGATATTCAAAAAGTACTCTCCCATCGGTGAGGTGGGTACCTTCACCGGTCAGTTTGCGGAGGCGATAAACAAGGCCTGCGGCATCCCCGTGGCGATATGCGATAACGACACCGTAGTGGCGGTGGCAGGCGTGCCCAAGAAGGAGCTTTTGGAAAAGCCCATATCCCCAACTCTTTATGAAACCATGGGCAAGCGCCAAAGCTACAGCGCATCTGCTGACGGCAGTTTTGCCTTGGAGGTAGCAGAAAACAGCTCCTCCCGTGTATCCTTTATGTCTCCCATAGTGGCGGAGGGCAACGTTATAGGTGCGGTAATGTCCCTGCAAAGGCAGGAAGGCGCAAAGCCGGACGAGACCGAAAAAAAGCTTATCTCCACAGGAGCAATGTTCTTGTCAAGCCAATTGGAAGCATAAAAAATCGGGGCGTATCGTATCGCCCCGTTTTTTTATGTCTGTTTAGTTAAGAACAAGTATTTCGTCAAACTGCAAGTAGTCTGCTGTGGCGGGCAGAGAAATCTTAACATATCTGCCGCGTGCCGTTGCATTGAGGTTGTAGCCGAAGTTGTATGTCTGAACGGTGCCTTCTTCAACCTCCACGGTTGTTGCACTGAAATTTGCACTAAGGCTGCTGCCCCAATTCTCATCATCATCGCTTGCGTAAATTTTGGTGCCGAAAATATCAAAGCCGAAGTCGCCGCCGTTGCGCACGCCGAGGAAAGTAATGTTTGCTATGTCCTCACGTGTTTCGCCAAGGTCCAAAACTATGTCAATGTTTTTGCCGTTTTGATAATAAATAACGGAAACCATTTCCTGTGCGCCGTCTGCGTTAAGCTTGCTTGCGTCGGCGGTGACGCCGTCGGTCAGTTTGTTAAGCTCTGTATCGCCCCAAAAACGGAAACTTTCCGTACCGAACATTGTGTTATCGTCCCCAGTGTATATGCCGTTGTCAGCAGTTACGCCGTCTGCAAAAACAAAGTAGGTTGCACCTTCCGCATAGTTTGTCTTGCCTTCAGGTACTCCCGCCTCGGCACCGACGCCAAACTCTGCCCTTACAAAGTTCAGAAAGCTGTTGCCGTGCAGGAGGGTAAGCGTGTCGCCGTTAAGAGCGTATTTAGCGTAAAGCTCGCCAACTAATTCCATAGTGTTAGCGTAAGTATAGCCATCGGTTGCGTGGGTGAGGGAATCGCAAAGGATGGCGAAGTTGTCTTCAAAGAAGGTGATAGTTTTAATATCGCCTTCCGCATCGGTATTAACCCAATGTCCCACAAGGTCAGTATCAAAGTCCCTGCTGAATTCAGCTTCGTCCTTGATAAACATATACGCATCGTCATTTAGGGTTATAAACAGCTTATCATTAACTATCTTGTAAGGAGTGTTTATTTCTTCATCTGCAACCACAAGGTTTTCGCCGTCAATGCTCCACTCCACATCTTCAATTATCACATCATAGTATTGGATGGTTGCAATGCCGTCTTCGCCGAAAGTAAATTCATAAAAATATTGGCTGGCTTCGTGACACGTCCAGGTGCCGATAAGGTCGGTGCTTTCGTAGCCCTCTTTGTCTTTGATGTAAACTGCGGTGGTGCCGGTCTCGTCGGTCAAAGCAAGGGCATCACCTATAACGGCGTAAGTGGCTTCCTCGGTGTAGATGGCAATGTCACCCTGCGCTTTCACAATGCTTATGCTATCGCCGTCTATGTTCCACTCCACGTCATAAACAATGTCGCCTATGGCAACGGTGCCTGTGCCGTCCTCAAAGAAAACGTAGTTCTTGGGCTCACCTGCGGCGTCCATACCTGTCCAAGAACCGATAAGTTCGTCAAGCTCTGTACCTTCCTCGGAGCTGTCTTCAGAACTGTCCTCAGAGCCATCGCTCGAAATATCTTCGGAGGGGCCTTCACTGCTTTCTTCGGAAGTGCCTTCGCTGCTTCCTTCGGAGGAGTCTTCTGCGGGAACGTCGTCATATTCATAGTAGCCGTAAAAATCTTCACACATAGCTTTGTACAAAGCGTAGGAGAAGGTGGCGTTGTCGAAACCTTCTATAAGCAAAGCGTCGTATTTCAGTATTTGCGCTGCGTCAAGACTGTTTATTGTTCCGTCGCCGGTTACATCACCAAGCATAAGCTGTACGGGGCTTGCGCCTGTTTCCATAAGTGCGTCGTGCTTCAAGACGGTGGCGGCGTCCAAACTGTTTGCTATAGCATCCAAAGTAAGATCGCCAAAGGATAGGGCTTTGTTGTATGTGTACTCGCATACAGAACAAAGATATTCCACAGAGCCTGCCGCATCCGGCGTGGGTGCTGTCACAACGCGAGGGATGTGGAAGTTATGCGCCTTTTCAAACACAATAACAAGCTCTTCACTTGCCTGCATGGTGTCGTCTATCGCCCAAAGCTTAATGCTGTGGGAAGTACCGCAAGCCAAATCTTCAACAGAAACAGGGCAAACAGCTTCGCCTTCTGTAAGACTGACGTCTTCAATTACCTGTTCCTCGCCGTTGTTGATGATATAGTGTAAATCTGCTGTGCCAAGGTTGGGGTCGCTTATGGCAACATCGATAAAATCTTCAAAGACAGAATCCGTTCTTTCAACAGAAACAGAAGGTGCAGTGTTGGCGCCCACCTCTATAAGCACATAAAAGTTCAAGGTTTGCATGGGCGCTATGGTGCGGTTGGTCCAACTCCAGCATATAGCGCTGTCACCGTTGTTAAAAACGGCATCATCGGGGCTGTCGCCGAACATATTAACAAAATAGTCATCGCTCCATTCGCCTATCCAAAGGCTGTCAAGGTCGCCCTCAGCGCCGTCAACAGTGAAAACGCAATTGCTTTCAGCGGACATAAGTTTTGCGCCTTTGCCGGTGGCAAGCATCTTAAGCTCCGCCTCGTCGTCGTTGTTAACCTGTACGTCAGCGGTGGTAGCAAGGGAAAACACAGCAACTTCATCAGTGGGGTTATTAACCGTATAGCTTATCTTTACAAGGTTGCCGTCACCAACAAAGCTGTTTTCCAGCTTAAGATTAAGCCCGCCTATGTTTTGCACATCCTCGCCTGCACAGTTGTATGACATTGCAGATATAGCCGTGGCAATGTCAAAATCCTCACCCGCTTCGGCGTTCAACATACCGCTCATTGCGCCGTTTTGGCCGTTAACGTTTAAAAATGTGTGGTAACCGTAGCCGTCAAAGGTGCTGCCTATAAGCTCCGTCCCTTCGCCCAAATCAACATAGCCTTTTACGTCAAAGCCGTATTTTGTGTCATCTCCGAAATACTCGGAAAACGCACGTGCCTTGTTTACGGGGGCAATAACTTTTAAAATGTCGTTGTCGGCATCACTTACGGCGCTTACGGAAAGTGCGCCTGCAAGCATCAAGAAAGCCAACGCAATCACAATCAGCTTTTTCATTATTAAGTATTCCTCCAAATTTGATGTAACATATATTATTTTATAACACATAACCGTCTTTTTGTCAAGGAATGCTTGTCGTCAAAAAGCGCCGCAGGTGTTTAAAACCTGCGGCGCTTTCTGTTGAGCTGACTAAGCTCTTTTTGCTTTTGCAATTTTCGGCGGCTCCTAAAGGTGTGCTTTGGGTAAAATAAACATAATAACGGGGCAAAGAAAGCAAAAATATTCTAAAAAAACATATAGACAAACGGGGTATTTTTTGGTACAATATGTTCGAATATAAGGAGAAAGTCGGCTTTTCCCAAAAAACGTCGGCTTTGGTTATAATATTGTTATATTTGGGAGGAGATTTGTTATGTTTGATGCTGATAACGCCGTTGTTTTAAAAGCGGAAGAAGCCATCGACAAAGAAGGACAGGCAGACAATGCTACCGACGGTGAAGAGATTATAACTACCGGCAGTGAAAGCGTTGAAGAAACAAGCGGTGCGGAATCCGGCGCAGAAGAGCTGAGCGGTACCACACAAAGCGTTCCGATTCTTGATGATGTGGATGTTCCCGCTGCGCTTGCCCTTTCCGGCTTGGGCTTTGGCATAGTTTTTTCCGTGCTTGTGGTGCTTATGGCGTTTATTACAGTAATGTCTGCGGTTATCCGCGGCGGCAAGAAGGAAGAAAAGCCCGCACAGAAACAACAGAAAAAAGCAGAAAGTACCCCCGTTCCCGCACCTGTTAAAGAAGCGGCTCCCGCACCTGCAGTAAAGGGCGATGCGGATATGTACGTAAGCCTTAACGGCAAGAAGCACGCTGTTTCCGTTGAGGAAAAGCTGCCGCGCTTTACCGTTACCTTAAACGGCAAAACCCACGGTGTGGATGTAGAAAGCGCAGAGGAGGAATAAGAGTATGAATATAGGCGATATTTTTAATAATCTTTGGAAAAGTTCCGGCTTTGCTCAGGCAGACCCCAAACAGCTTATAATGATGGCAATAGCCTGCGTACTTCTTTACTTGGGCATAGTTAAAAAGTTCGAGCCTCTTCTTCTTGTTGGTATAGCATTCGGTATGCTTATCTCCAACATTCCCGGCAGCGGCTTATATCACGCAGATTATTGGACCAATGCCGAAGGTGTTAACTACGGTGAAGTAGTTGGTCACGGCGGTCTTGTGGATATCCTTTACATAGGCGTTAAGACCGGTCTTTACCCCTCTATTATCTTTATGGGCGTCGGTGCAATGACCGACTTCGGTCCCATGATAGCCAATGCAAAGAGTATGATTCTCGGTGCAGCGGCACAGCTTGGTGTTTACCTTGCGTTCATGCTTGCTATCATTCTCGGCTTCAACGGTTATGAGGCCGCTTCCATCGGTATAATCGGCGGTGCAGACGGCCCTACCGCTATCTGGCTTACCAAAGAGCTTGCACCTCGTCTGCTTGCACCCATCGCTGTTGCGGCTTATTCCTATATGGCGCTTATTCCCCTTATCCAGCCCCCCATCATGCGTGCTCTTACCACCAAGGAAGAACGTATGATAAAGATGGACCAGCTTCGTACCGTAAGCAAGACAGAAAAGATAGTTTTCCCCATCGCTGTTACCATCATCACCTGTTTGGTGCTCCCCTCTGTTGCATCCCTTTTGGGCTGCCTTATGCTTGGTAATTTGCTTAGAGAGTGCGGCGTTACCGAACGTCTTTCCGACGTTGTTCAGAACGCACTTATGAATATTGTTACAATATTCCTCAGCATCTCTGTTGGCGCTACCGCTATCGGCGAAAACTTCTTGGCACTTGATACACTTAAGATAATCGCTCTCGGCCTTTTGGCATTCTGCTTCTCCACCGCAGGTGGTCTTATCTTCGGTAAAATAATGTGCAAGCTTTCCGGCGGCAAAATCAACCCCCTTATCGGTTCTGCAGGCGTTTCCGCAGTTCCTATGGCGGCACGTGTTGCACAAATGGAAGGTGCAAAGGCTAACCCCTCCAACTTCCTGCTTATGCACGCAATGGGCCCCAACGTTTCCGGTGTTATCGGCTCTGCCGTTGCCGCAGGCTTCTTGATGGCATTAGGTAGCTAAAAATTTTCAAAGGACGGGAAAGTTTTTACCCGTCCTTTTTAAAAATTACAGAAAGGGAAAATATTATGAACAGAATAACAGCTTTAATTCTTGCTTTGTTAATGCTTATGTCCTTTGTTGCTTGCAATAAAGACGAGGATGGCACAAGCTCTGACCCCGAAAGCTCTGTTGTTGCCGAAAGTTCCGAAAGCACAGAAAGCACAGAAAGCACAGAAAGTACAGAAAGCAGTGAAGAACAGGCTTTTGAAGAACAGTTTGACGAAGACGGCAGCTACATCCCCTTTAACTACGAGGATATGAAGATAATGAAGCTGACCCAATGGGATATGTGTGAGGGCATTGTGGACAGCAAACACAGCGAAAATCTCTTCCGCAGAAAAGCAAAACAAACTATGGAAAACATTGCGGAGGGCGGCTTCAACACCGTGCTTCTTCAAATTCGTCCCTTTGCCGACAGCTATTATCAGTCCGAGTACTATCCTCTTTCTTATTTCGTAACAGGTTCCTACGCTAAGCAGGAGGTTAAATACGACGTGGTTTCTATTTTCATAGAGGAAGCCCACAAGCTTGGACTTTCCATCCACGCCTGGATAAACCCCATGCGCTGTATGACCCGTGCGGAGATAGAGTCCGTTACGGGCGACTGGGCTATTACCGAATGGTACAGTCACATGGGCGACGGCGGCGAATACAGTGAGTACATGTTTGCCGGCACCGATGCAGGCGGCACGGCGCGTCTTTACCTCAACCCTGCGTACGAGGAGGTAAGACAGCTTATAATTAACGGTATAGATGAGATACTTACCAACTACAAGGTAGACGGTGTGTTTATGGACGACTATTTCTACCCCGAAGAGGTTAAGTCCAACACCGCCATTGATGCAAACGCATTTGCAAACCGTACCGATGACAGCGCTTTTCTTTTCGAGTTCCGTTGTAATAATGTTAATACCCTTGTTCGCGGCATTTATGCCAAGGTTAAGGAACACGGCGAAGATATAATCTACGGCATCTCTCCCAACGGCCATATCACCCACGCCTACGGTGCAGAGTGTGCGGATATATACACTTGGTGCGCATCCGAGGGATATTGCGATATTATGTATCCTCAGTTCTATTACGGTATGCTTCACGGTCAGGTAAGCATAAGCGAGCTTATGAAGCAATGGAACGATGTTATGAAGTTGGACAGCATTAAGCTTGTTCCCATCCTTACTCTTCACAAGGCAGGCACCACCGATACCTGGGCGATAAACGACGACGCCAAAGAAGAATGGAAAACCTACAACGACGTTTTGCTGATGAGTATGACCTATATGCTTCTCAATCCGTATAGGGATATTGACGGCATCGGTTTCTTCTGCTACCAATACTTCTACGGTAATGAAAGCAAAAAAGCAGCCGTTAAGGCAGAACTTGCAAACTACGCGCCTGTTTGGGCGGACTATGAAAAGCTTATAGGGCTTGAAGCAGAAGAGCTTGCGGCGTACTACGAAAGCGTAGGACTTGACCTTAAGGCGCTTGGTGACGCTTGGGACGAAAGACTTGTTAATACAGGCAGGTTCTTGCCTATGTTTAATATACCTGCACAAAACAAAGGAGAATAATTATGGCAGATAAGCATCACGTACAAATGGAAATAGCCGATTTCGGCACTATTAGTTTGGAGCTTGACTCCACAGCCGCCCCCATAACCGTAAAGAACTTTATATTCCTTGCAGATATGGGCTTTTATGACGGACTTACATTTCACCGTATCATCAAAAACTTTATGATACAGGGCGGCGACCCCGACCATAACGGTATGGGCGGCAGTGACAAAAAGATCAAGGGTGAATTTGCCGCCAACGGCGTGGCAAATCCCATATCTCATCTGCGCGGCGTTATCTCTATGGCGCGCAGCCAAATGCCAAACAGCGCCAGCAGTCAGTTCTTTATCTGTCACAAGGACTCCACCTTCCTTGACGGACAGTATGCCGCCTTTGGCAGAGTTACCGAAGGTATGGACGTGGTTGACGCTATAGCAAATATGGTGCGCCCCATCGACGGCAACGGCACTGTGCTTTTTGACGAGCAGCCTGTTATAACCAAGGTAACGGTTATCGATTAACAAACGTAAAAAACACCCCATAACTCACTGCGTTCGTTACGGGGACCCCGAGAGACAACCCCACTGCTCACTGCGTTCGCAGCGGGGACCCCGAGAGACAACCCCACTGCTCACTGCGTTCGCAGCGGGGACCCCAAAGAAACAACCGATTGCCTTCTGCGTTCGTTACGGGGACCCCGAGAAAATA
>JAZSIW010000003.1:0-23229 GCA_045534025.1 Eubacteriales bacterium
TACGACACAATGAACTTTATTAAGTGCGACGTTTCCACCACCTGTATAGGTATGGCGGCAAGCATGGGTGCTTTTCTCCTTGCAGCAGGCGCAAAAGGCAAAAGATACGCCCTGCCCAACAGCGAAATAATGATCCACCAGCCTTTGGGTGGCGCAAGAGGTCAGGCAAGCGACGTGCGCATCCATGCAGCTTGGTTGCAAAGAACAAAGGAAAAGCTTAACGCTTTGCTTTCAAAATCTACGGGGCAACCTCTTGACGTTATCGAAAGAGACACAGACAGAGATAATTTTATGTCTGCAGAACAGGCCCTTGAATACGGTTTGATAGACAAGGTAATGGAAAAGAGATAGATTTATGGCTAACAGAACAAACGGTCGCGGCGGCGGCATCAAAACAACACTTGACGATAGTAAATGCTGTGAAGTGTGCGGTGTTTCCGGAGTGCCGCTTATAGACATACTGTTGGAAAAACATCACGTGTTCATATGCGAAGACTGCCTAAACACCTCTTTTACGGTTTATAACGCTTTTAACGAAACCTATATAAACCGCAAAGGAGGCAGTGGCGTAACCCTCACCATGGATACCATGCCGAAGCCCATGGAGATTAAGGAGCACCTTGATAAGTACGTTATCGGGCAGGATGATGCAAAGCTTGTGCTTTCCGTTGCCGTGTATAACCACTATAAGCGTGTGCTTTCTTTACAGGATGCCGGCAAAAAGAAAAAGAAGCCTTTGGATGAGAGCGATTTTATAGAGCTGGAAAAGAGCAACGTACTGCTTTTGGGGCCAACCGGTGTGGGCAAAACCCTTTTGGCGCAGTCCTTGGCAAGAATGCTTGATGTTCCCTTTGCCATAGCGGATGCGACCACCTTGACGGAAGCAGGTTACGTGGGCGAGGATGTTGAAAACATTTTACTTCGCTTGATACAAGCTGCCGACTTTGATGTTAAAAAGGCAGAGATGGGTATTATATATATCGACGAGATAGATAAGATATCCAGAAGGAGCGAAAACCGTTCCATAACCCGTGACGTTTCCGGTGAAGGCGTTCAGCAAGCATTGCTGAAGATAATCGAAGGCACTGTTTCCAACGTACCCCCTCAGGGAGGCAGAAAGCATCCCAATCAAGAGTTTATACAGATAAATACCAAAAACATTCTGTTTATCTGCGGTGGAGCTTTTGACGGACTTGAAGGTATTATCGAAAAACGCATGGGAAAACAGCTTGTTGGCTTTAACAGCGCTCTTAGCTCCTCTACCCTTGATAAAAGCCGTGTGCTTAAAGAGGTTACTCCCCACGATTTGGTTAAGTACGGTATTATACCCGAGCTTGTCGGGCGTATACCCGTAATAACCTCCTTGGAGCCTTTGGATGCAGATGCGTTTGTGCGCATACTGACGGAGCCTAAAAACAGCCTGTTTAAGCAATATAAAAAGCTATTTGAGCTTGACGGTGTAGAACTTGAATTTACGCCCGAAGCGGCAAAAACGATAGCTGAAAAAGCGCATGAGCTTAATACGGGTGCAAGAGGTCTAAGGGCGATTATGGAAAAGCTTATGCAAAGCTTTATGTATACCGTCCCCTCTGACAAAGAGATCAAAAGACTTGTTATAGACAAGGAACAAATTAAATTTTAGCAAAAAAGGGTCTGTCCCAAATGCCTTACAGTGCATTCGGTACAGACCCTTTTCATGTTATATGCTTTATTTTATCAACACCTCACGGCCGCCTTAAAAACCACATAAGAGTAATTAGTATCGGAAGAATCACTTAGATGTTTTTTGTTAAGCCTTTGTTAAATTCTACCGACTTTGTTTATCGTTTTCCTTTAGCTTTTGCCGTCCGTTTCTTTCTTGTGGATTTTTTCATCACGGAATAGCCAAAGCTACCAAGCTTTTTGCCAAGCTCATAATACTCACCGTGGGAATAGGCAAAAAGCTTACATTTATCAAGGCAAAGCTTACCGTCAACCACATACTCATCATCGACGGCAACCGAAACAATATCAGCCAAAAACATATCGTGGGAACCTAAAGGGATAACGTCGGTAACCTTGCATTCCAAGCTTACGGGACACTCCTTGACGGAGACGGTATCAATGTCAAAGCACGGCTCTGCCGTAAGGCCGGCTTCGGCAAACTTATCAACATCTCTACCGCTTTTTACACCGCAATAGTCTGTTGCCCTGGCAAGGGAACCGCTTGGCAGATTTATCGTAAACACGCCGCTTTCCTTAATGATATTGTAAGAGTGGCGTTCCTTTCGCACGGAAATGTATGTTTTTGGCGGATGACTGCATACAATTCCCGTCCAAGCCACAGTAAAAATGTTCTTATTATCACCGTTACCGCAACTGACAAGAACAGCAGGCAACGGTGCAAGCAAAACCGAACCCTTCCATTTTTCTTTCATTACACTTTCTCCATACTAATAATACGAGTACATGATAACATCATTTAGTCCCTGTGTCAACTTTTTTCATAGATATCAATACATATAGATAAAATTATTATATTCAAAAACGTTGCGCAGGCAACAGAATGCATGCCTAAATGTCGGTTAAACTACTTACAAAGAAAAAGCTTTTCAGGAGGAATAAAGTTATGACAAAAACAAAAAGAATTTTACTTTTAGCACTTGCGTTGGTAATGGTGCTGTCCACCTTTTTTGCTTGTAAAGAAAGCACAGATACCAAAGAAGACGCAACCAACAGCACAAATGAAAACAGCGCCGAAGACAGTGTTGATAAAACGGTTATTCGCATCGGCGGCTTAAAAGGTCCAACAACTATGGGGCTTGTTAAGCTAATGGAAGATCATTCAAAAGGCAAGACCCAATGCAACTATGATTTTAAGGTTGAAGCAACCGCAGATGTTCTTACTCCCCTGCTAATAAAGGGAGAGCTTGATATGGTTGCTATCCCCGCAAATGTTGCTTCCGTCCTTTATAACAAGACAAACGGCGGCGTTCAAGTGCTTGCCATAAATACCCTTGGTGTGCTTTACATTGTTGAGCGCGGCAGCAGTATTACCTCTGTATCCGAGCTTAAGGGAAAAACCATTTACGCAACAGGCAAGGGCACTACACCGGAATTCAGCCTTCGCTATATCCTTTCTAAAAACGGCATCAACCCCGACAAAGACGTAAACATTGTTTGGAAGACCGAAGCCGCCGAGGTTGTAGCACAGATATCCAAGACAGAAGGAGCCATAGCAATGTTGCCCCAGCCCTATGTTACCGTTGCGCAAAGCAAAGTTACAGACCTTAAGATTGCGCTGAACCTTAACGACGAATGGAACACAGCAGATGACAGTACATCTATGGTTACGGGCGTAACAATAGTACGCAAAGAATTTGCAGAAGCACATCCCGAGTTAATCAGTGCATTTTTGGCAGAATACAAAAGCTCTACAGAATATATAGTTGATAACCCTGCAGAGGCGGCTCCTTGGGTTGAAGCAAAGATAGGCGTTAATGCCGCTGTTGCCGAAAAAGCCATTCCCTATTGCAACATAAACCATATAACAGGTGCAGATATGAAAGCAAAGCTAGGCGGGTATTTAGGTGTTCTGTTTGAACAAAACGAACAGTCTGTAGGCGGCAAGCTGCCTGCTGACGATTTCTACTACGGTGCTTAAGAACATTTTATTAAAGCTATCTGCCGTGCTGCTGGCGCTTTGTGCATGGCAGGCGGCGGTCAGCTTTGTTGATTTGGAAATATTGTTCCCTTCCCCGATCGATGTGTTGAAACGGCTTTCAAATATTTGGAAGGAAGATACGTTTTTTGAAACAATTTTCTTTACTTTCGGAAAGATTTTCAGCGGTTTCATAAGAGGATATCTTCTTGGGGTGGTATTGGGACTTATTGCCGGCAGATGGAGTGTTGCAGAAACACTCCTTTGGCCTTATATGTTGACAGTAAAATCTGTACCTGTTGCCTCGTTTATTATCATTGCTTTGCTTTGGGTTGAAACAGAAAATCTTGCATCTCTTATCTCTTTTCTTATGGTTTTACCAATAGTTTACACCAATGTGCTCCAAGGATATAAAAGCATAGACAAAAACAAAAAAGAGATGGCTGATGTATTCAATATTCCGTTTTACAAACGGCTTATATATCTTTATTTACCGGCTTTAAAGCCCTTTTTAATCTCTGCTTGCTCCGTATCTTTCGGATTAGCGTGGAAGTCGGGCGTTGCGGCAGAATTTATAGGACAACCTGCGGGGTCAATAGGCGAAGCGCTGTATTATTCAAAAATGTGGTTAGAGGCTATAGATCTGTTTACATGGACCTTAGTTATGGTTTTACTAAGCGTTTGCTTTGAAAAACTGATGACATACGCGCTTAAGCTTACCTTTAAGGGGGTGGAAAAACTATGAATGCCGTTGAATTTATAGATGTTTACAAAGCGTTTGAGGAAAAGCAGGTCCTGTCAGGCCTTACGTTTTCCGTTAAAGAAGGAGCAACGCTTTGCATAATGGGGCCTTCCGGATGCGGAAAAACAACTATTGTTAACCTGATATTAGGGCTTGTAAAACCTGACGGAGGCATTATTAACGTCTGCGGAAAGGCAAGTGTGGTTTTTCAAGAAAACAGACTCTTTGAAGAATTTACAGCTTTATCTAACGTATGTGCAGTTGTTAAAAAAAAGAGCTGCATGCAAAACTGCATCAGATTACTGACAGCTATGGGGCTTTCCGAAGAGCTAAAAACGCCCGTTAAAAAACTTTCCGGCGGCATGAAGCGCAGAGTTGCTTTGGCGCGTGCTTTGGCAGCAGAAGCGGATTTTTACATTCTAGACGAACCTTTTAAGGGCTTGGACGACGATACAAGAGACGACGTAATAGCCTTTGTAAAAAAAGAGCTTGCGGGAAAAACAGTAATTGTTATTACACATCAACCTGACGAAGTGAAAAAGCTTCAAGCCCGGCTTTTGACGCTGGATAAAAACGGACAAATAGTGTAAAACACTATGAAGCCTATCATCTTCATGAAGACCTCTACAGCAAAATCGGTTGCAGTACCGCAACCGATTTATATGTTAAAGGAGGGTACCGTTCGGTAGCCGCCTTGTTTCGTTATTCTACGTTACTTTTAACCGTAGTGTTGGGGAACAGCGCATCAAGAATGGGTTGCATATTAGCACGTTCTTCTGCAGTAGCTGCTATTGCTGTACCTGCTGTAGGAGAATAGAAGTACTGATAGCAGAAGAACACAACACCTGTGCACTTGGGTAAACTGTCACGAACATATTGGAGAGAAGACTTAATTACGTCACGGTTGTTAACCCACTCGTACTGAGCCGCTGTGGATCCTGCATAAGTATCTATTGTGCCGTTATAACCGTCCAACGCTTTACCAAGGGTAAGACCCGCATAAAGGGTTACGGAGGAATTGGTTATTATATTAGACCAACCGGTAGAGCAAGAACTGAAGGATTGGGTAGCATGAAGCATACCAAAGTATACCTGAGGACAGATATAATCGATATAACCCGTGGTAGAGCACCATGTGTAAACATCAGCATACTGAGAATTGTAAACCGTGCTCATATTACCTGCAGGTGAAATACCGAAGAGAATGTCCTTGTCCACAGATTTAACAGCGCTATAGATGCCGCTTACAAGCAGATTGAGGTTTTGTCTGCGCCAATTTGCAAGAGACAAATTGCCGTTGTATGCGTTGTAGGCTGCAGAGTCAAAGGTAGAAGCCGTAGTAGGATAGAAGTAGTCGTCCATATGAACACCGTCTATATTATAAAGGGTACAAATTTCCTTAGCACCGTCAATAATAAGCTGACGTACCTCTTCGTATGCGGGGTTGAGATAGTAGTAACTGCTGTACTGTACAACGTATTTTCCGTTATACGTAGAGCTTTGATACCACTCACCTACTTTAAAGTTGGTGCTTACATTTGCAATATCGGTAGAGCTCATAAGTCTGAGGGGGTTAATCCATGCCTGTACAGACATATTGCGCGCATGTGCCATTTCTATAATTATAGCGAAGGGGTCATAGGAATGGGTTTTGCCGTAAGAACCTACAACATATTTACTTGCAGTATAGTATTCGGAAGGATACATACTGTCGCCGTTAGGTCTTACCTGTACGTACAAGGTGTTAATGCCGATATTCTTACAATTGTCAAGAATAGTCGTCATAAGAGACCTGAAGCTTGCCTCGGAACGCTGTGCAGAGTTAGACATAAATACGTTGTTAAGGTCGAATTGAGACAGCCACATGCCCTTAACGTGAGAGTAGTTGAGCTGTTGATACTCGCTGGGGTCCACGGGATCGGTAGTGCCGCCACCTTCGGTATCGTTGTCATCAGGCTCAGTGCCGTCGCCTGCATAGATGGCAATGTAGGAAGAGCCTGTTACGCAGGTTGCGTTGGTGAGGTTAATATCATCGGTGAGCACAAGCAAGTCGCCAACATCTACGTAAGCGCAGGCTGCCTGGGTCTGTGTGCCCATGTGAACTGCAACAATAATACCGTTGGCAGGTACCTCAGCAGATTTTGCAGAGCCTGTTGCGTATTTTTCAGTTACTATATAACCGCCCTTTGCTTCGGAATACCCAGCAACGTAAACTTCCCAATAAGTAGCGGTAAACGCAGAACCGTAGTTAATTGTGTAAACGTGAGAGCCGCCCGATGTATATTGGCTTGCATTAACGCCGTTGATGTAGATAACACCTTCAAGGGCTTGACCGTTATCCTTGACAAAGTTTGCGGTAAAGGTAAGGTTATCGCCTATTTCTGCAGTGCTTGTAGGAAGGCTGGGCGTCCAAGAAGTAAATACATAACCGCTGTCAGCAACGGGTGTAGGTACTGTAATAGAGCTCCAAAGTGTGCCCTCATCAACGGTAAATACGGTAGTGCCGCTGAGCTTACCGCCTGTACCTGCGTTAAAGGTAATAACGAATTGGTCAACGGGAGTAACGATGAAGTTTGCTGTATAGGTTGCGTTTTGAGTTATTGTTGTGGGGAATGTGGGTGTCCAACCGGTGAAGGTATATCCATCATTTTCCACAACCGTAGGAACTGTTATGGTAGACCACGCTGTGCCCGTAGGAACAGTCACACTGGTTGTGCCGCTGAGCTTACCGCCCGTAGCTGCAACAAATGTTACCGTTCTCCACTGAGAAGCATCATAGGTAAAGTTTGCAGTAAAGCTGAGATTTTCGGTGATAGCGTCGGTGTCTGCAGGGAGAGAAGGTGTCCAACCGCTGAATACATAACCGGGGTTTGCGGTAGCGGTAGGAATTTCAATATCGCTCCACTTAGTGCCTTCCACTACGGTATGATAGGTAGAACCGCTTACAGTGCCGTTTGCACCCGCACTGAAACTTACAGTATAGGTGGGGATAACTTCACCTTCGGCACCCCAAATCTCAAATTCACCAAGTCTGCCTATATATTGGCTCATTGCGCACTCGAAGTATACATAAGATACCTCTTCTGCCGTACCGTTAACAGTGGCACTGTAACCGTAATCAGAAGTTGCTGTAAAGACGGTTGTTGAACCGAACAAAGTTGTTATGTTATTTGCGGAAGAGCCAACATAAACCTTTACACTATCGGGAAGTGCGCGGTTGCCGGAAGATTGTCTAAGACCGAAGTTCATAACAGTGCTTGTCATAGTAATCGGCGTGGAAAGCTTAAATGTTACGCCGATTACATTGCTGCTTCTGGATACTTCTACCCAAGAATCATCAGTGCCTTCCATCCACTTTCCGTCATTAAGATAACCGCTGCCGTAAGCAGAACCCGAATCGAAGGAGTCAGGGAAGCCCGTCTGAACTGTACCTGTGGTAATCATATAATTACCGCCGTTTTCTTTAAGCGCATAATTAAACTCTTGACCGCCGACTTTTTCCGTAAATACTGCGGTGTAAACAGCAGAAGAGGAAACTACGCTGGATGAAGTAGGCAACTCGGGAGACCAGTGAGAGAACCTGTAGCCTTCGTTTGCCACGGGAGTAGGAACGGTTATTGTACCGAAGGTGTTACCATCAGGTACACCGAAGGAGGTTGTGCCGCTTAAGGTACCGTTTGTACCTACAACAAAGTTTACGCTGTGTACTGTTGTGTTAACCTCGGGACCAAGCACCTCTATTTCACCGATTCTTGCGGCGTAATAGGTGCTCATTGAAAGGGTAATCTGTAAATATTTTATAGAGCTTGAAGAAGTATTTTCTACTATAGCTTGATATCCATAACCGCTGATATGATCGTAATTTGTAACGGTTTTACCCATCTGAGTCCAAGTAACATTACTGCTAAGGGATGTCCTTGTTGTGTATTTTACTGTCACACTGTCAGGCAAACCTCTGTTACCGGAAGCTACAGGCGTACCAAGGTTAATTACAACCTGTTCTATATCCGACTGAGCCGATTCAAGCTTAACAATAATAATTATTACGTTACTTTGTGCCTGGAAGCCGCTTGTTGAGCCACGGGCACGTTCAACCCAATTGCCGTCGCTGAGAAGAACTTGAGAATTATCGTTAAGATAACCGGTGCCGAAGCTTAAGGTTGTAGAGGAGAAGCTGACCCTCATAGATTCCGTACTTACGGTGGAGAAAACTGTATCATCGTAAGTATCAAGCTTATTGCCTATATAATAGGCATAAGTACCGCCGTTTGCGGCCGAAGCGTAGTTTTCACGGTAAGAACCAACCTCTTCAATAACGAAGAGCGCTGTGTAGGTTACGCTTGCTGTGATTTCGCTGTCATCGGAGGGTAATACCGGTGTCCAGCTGTCAAACACGTAACCTGCGTTTGCAACGGGAGTAGGAACGGTTACCGCATTGCTCCATAAAGTACCTTCCTCTATATCATCAAACGCCCATGTGCCGTTCAAAGAACCGTTGGAGCCGGCAACGAATACTATTGAATAAGTAGGAATCTTTTCAAAGTTTGCGGTAAATGTTATGTCTGCTGTTACCGCAGAGGGGAAACTTGCGCTCCAACTACTGAACCTATAGCCGTCGTTAGCAACGGGCGAAGGAACGGAAATGGAAGACCAAGCGGTGCCTTTAAGAACTGTATATGCAGTTGCGCCGCTTAATGTACCGTTTGTTCCTGCAACAAATGTTACGGTTGCGTACTGTGTTGCATCGTATACAAAGTTTGCGGTATAGGTAGCATCCGCCGTAACTGTTGCAGGGAATGCGGGCGACCAAGCGCTGAACTTATAACCTGCGTTTGCGGTAGCGGCAGGAACGCTTATTGCAGACCAAGCAGTACCCTTAAGTACCGTATATGTGCTTGTGCCGCTTAATGTACCGTTTGTTCCTGCAACAAATGTTACGGTTGCGTACTGTGTTGCGTCGTATACAAAGTTTGCGGTATAGGTAGCATCCGCCGTAATTGTTGCAGGGAAAGCAGGCGACCAAGCGCTGAACTTATAACCTGCGTTTGCAGTAGCGGTAGGAACGCTTATCTCAGACCAAACAGTGCCTTTAAGCACAGTATAAGTGCTTGTGCCGCTTATAATACCGTTAGTACCTGCTTTAAATGTTACAGTTGCGTACTGTGTTGCATCGTATACAAAGTTTGCCGTGTAAGTTGCATCTGCAGTTACGGTTGCCGGGAAGGAAGGAGTCCAAGTACTGAACTTGTAGCCAGCTTCCGCAGTAGTGACAGGTACGCTTATTTCGGACCAAGCCGTGCCTTTAAGTACCGTAAATGTATCGGTTCCGCTTATAGAACCGTTTGCGCCTGCCTTAAAGCTTATTGTTGCATACTGACTTGCATCATAAGCGAATTCGGCAGTAAGGGTTATATCTTCTGTAACGGTTGCGGGGAAATCAGAAGACCAAGTGCTGAACTTGTAGCCCGCGTTTGCAACAGGAGTGGGAACTGTAATCTTGCTCCAAGAAGTGCCCTTAAGCACCGTAAAGGTATTTGTGCCGCTTATAGTACCGTTTGCACCTGCAACAAAGATTACAGTAGCGTACTGCTCGTTATCAACAACGAAAGTTGCGGTATAGGTTGCGCTTTCTGTTATAGTTTCGGGGAAAGCGGGAGCCCAGGATACAAACTTATAACCATCGTTTGCGGAATAAGCGGGAACTGTAATTTCTTTCCACTTGGTACCCTTAAGCACAGTATAGCTGCTTGTGCCGCTTATTGTACCGTTTTCACCCGCTGCAAAGGTAACTGTTGCATACTGGCTTTCATCAACAACAAAGTTTGCGGTATAAGTGGCATCACCCGTTACTTTATCGGGAAGTGCAGGTGACCAACTGCCAAACTTATAACCGGTGTTTGCTGTTGTTGTGGGAAGTGCAATATCGGCAAAGGAACTGCCTATCAAAGCGGTAACACTTGTGGTGCCGCTGATGCTGCCGTTTGCACCTGCAACGAAGTTTATGTTAGCATACTGAGTTTCGTCATAAACGAACTTAGCCGTGTAGATTGCATCTTCTGTTATGGTTGCGGGGAATGCGGGAGACCACTCACCGAATTTATAGCCTGCATCAGCTACAGCAGCAGGAACGGTAATTGCGCTCCAAGACGTACCCTTTACAACTGTATAGGAGTTTTGGCCGCTTATACTGCCGTTTTCGCCTGCTGCAAAGCTTACCGTTACATATTGGCTGTCATCAACATCGAACATTGCTGTATAGCTTGCATTGGCATTTATTGCAGTGCTGTTAGAGGGGAGCTCGGGAGACCAACCTATAAACTTATAGCCTGCGTCTGCAACGGGTGTGGGAACAGTTATTTCATTCCAGAGAGTGCCGCCGTTAACAGTATAGCTATCCGTACCCTGAAGACTGCCGTTTTCACCGGCGTCAAAACTTACTTCATAGGAGGACGTAGCGTTACCGCTGAAGCCGTAAACTTCAACTTCACCGAATCTGCCAACAAACGCACTCATAGGACATACAAATTTAACATAATCTACCGCTTTTGCTTCAACCTCGGCATTGATTGTGGCGGTATAACCATAATCGCCTATAGCGGTATAAGCAGAAGTTGTACCGAAATAGGTATCTTCACCGCCCTCAACAGAGGTGTAAACCGTAACACTATCGGGAAGAACACGGTTACCGCTTCGCATCAAACCTACGTTTATAACGGCCTTTGTCATTGCTATGGTCTGTGCAAGTTTAACCTTTATAACTATCTGGGAATTTGAACGTGAAGCTTCAACCCAACGGTCGTTTGTATCTGTAAGCAAAACACCGTCGTTAAGATAACCGCTTCCGTATTCTTCAGCTGCATCGAAAGAATCCAAATAAACATCGAAGGGTGCACCGACAGTGAACATATATTGACCGCCCATATCAGCGCTTGCATAGTTAGCTTCTTGAGAAAGCGGCACTTCTTCAAAGTTGGCAACAAAGCTTATATCCCCTGTTACGGTTTCGGGGAAGCTGGGTGTCCAACCCGTAAAGATATATCCGTTATCGCAAGAAACGACAGGAACGGTAACAGAAGAAAAGCTCGTTCCGTACGCAACGGTTTGCTGTGCATTACCGGACAAAGATCCTCCCTCACCTGCAGTAAAACTTACGGTGCAGTTTTGAACGACAGTACTGCTTTCTTCTTCACTGCTTGAATCATCCCCTGTAGGCGTCTTGGGGTGCTTGTAGTCGTAGATATTGCTTTTATTTGACAGGTGAGAACGAAGAATAACCAAGTCGGTTGTGGAAACCGTACCGTCATAATCTATATCTGCCGCCGCAAAGTATGCGGAAGTAAAAGTGTTGATCTTCGCTACGTGACGGCGAAGACCGAGAAGGTCAACACTGGAAACAACACCGTCACCGTTATTATCACCTTTTACCAAAACGATTGCTGTTTCTGTTCTGTAGGAAACAGTAAAACCCGTGCACATACGCACGGTATCACTTACTTCATCACCGTTCAAATCGTACACAGTGACCTTACTTACAGGGTTATCAAGGTTTTGCTTAAACTGCTCTGCAGTCGTACCCGTAACCACGTCATAAATAAAACCTTCTTCATGGTCTATGTAATAGACCGAGCTGTCAAGCGCGCTTGCCGCAGAGCTGAATAACACAGGGTAGGCAGTAAACAACGACAAAACCATTGTAAAAGCCAACAATGCGGATAGCTTCTGTTTGAAACTCATAGCTAATAACTCTCCTTACTCGGGCAGTACGCAGACATACCCGTAGATTATCGAATTTAAGTATAATACTTTTTTGTGAACAATGCATTAATAATAAAAGGCAATTAATCTAAAAAAACATTTTTGGCATTTTGCACAAAAACGCCGCTGTTTTAATGACATCGACGTTTTCAAATATGTGCAACTTTTTATATGTTAATTTATTATAAAACACTTTGTATTAAATTAATTTTTAAGCGAATGTATAGGTGCGGGAATAATACCGCCTCTGTTTACAAAAACCGTAGGATCACAAGAGCTTATCTTCATTACCGGTGCGCTGCCCAACAAACCACCGAAATCCACGCTGTCACCAACAGTCTTGCCGTATGCAGGTATAACTCTTACCGCTGTTGTCTTGGAGTTTATAACACCTATCGCCGCCTCATCCGCAATCATTGCGGAAAGTACTGCCGCAGGCGTATCACCGGGAACAGCAATCATATCCAGGCCCACAGAGCATACCGCCGTCATAGCCTCAAGCTTCTCCAGGCACAAAACACCGTCATTAACAGCCTTTATCATCCCTGCGTCCTCGGAAACAGGAATAAAAGCACCGGACAGTCCGCCTACCTTAGAAGATGCCATAACGCCGCCTTTTTTTACGGCATCGTTCAACATGGCAAGTGCTGCTGTTGTGCCGCAACCGCCGCATTGACCTATTCCCATTGCCTCCAATATCTCAGCAACGGAGTCACCGATTGCGGGAGTAGGTGCCAAAGACAAATCCACTATGCCAAAAGGCACACCCAACCTGCGACTTGCTTCCAAAGCAACAAGCTGGCCCACTCTGGTAATCTTAAAAGCTGTCCGCTTTATTTCTTCGGAAAGCTTCTCAAGGTCACCGCCTGCAAGCTTTTCAACGGCAGTTTTTACAACACCGGGACCCGAAACCCCCACGTTAAGGACGGTTTCCCCTTCGCCGACGCCGTGAAAAGCACCTGCCATAAAAGGATTATCATCCGGAGCGTTAGCAAATACCACAAGCTTTGCGCAACCTATGGAACCGTTGTCTTTGGTGAGATAGGCGGTTTTAAGTATTATTTCACCAAGTTCTTTTACTGCATCCATGTTGATGCCGGATTTTGTAGAGCCGATGTTTACGGAAGAACAAACTCTCGCGGTCTCTGCCAAAGCCTGGGGGATAGAGCTTATCAAAGCTCTATCCGCATCAGTCATGCCCTTTTGTACCAAAGCGCTGTAGCCGCCGATAAAGTTTATGCCCAAGGTATCTGCCGCCCTATCCATAGCCTTTGCGGCAGACACAAATCCGTCTGCATCTAAGCCTGCACCTGCTATTGCAATAGGTGTAACGGAAACGCGCTTGTTAATTATAGGAATACCGTATTCCTTTTCTATCTCTTCCCCTACAGAAACAAGCTTTTCTGCTCTGCGTGTGATTTTTTCGTATATTTTATCTGCAAACATACTACCGCTGCCGCCGCAATCCAGCAAAGATATACCCATTGTTATAGTGCGAATATCAAGATGGTCGTTGCTTATCATATTGACGGTCTCGAGAATATCATTTCTGTTAATCACACGAAATCCCCCTATATCCTGTGCATTGCATTGAAAATATCTTCATGCATTGTTTGTATTTTTAAGGCGTTTTTGTCAGCCAAAGCGTTCATAACATCAACGAATTCCGAAAGCTTAAGTTTCATTTCACTGATATCAGCTATCATAAACATTACAAAATAATCTCTAAGCACACTTTGAGAGATATCTATAATGTTTACGCCGTGCTCTGTGCAAACAGCGCTTACTTTGGCAATAATGCCTTTGTTGTCTTTTCCCGTTACGGTTATTACTGCATTCATATTAGTACACCTCTATTTAAATTAAAATTTTAACAATGTTGTCAAAAGCTCTTTGTCCGTCATTTTGTGCGCCTTTTCCACAAGCACTACGCCAAGCTCTTCGGCTCTTGAACGGAAATACTCCAACCCCTGCCCTTTTTTGTTAAGACCGGAGCAGACAAGAAGCTTTTTGGCGTATCTGTTGCCGAACCTTGCGGCAACGGTATTAAGCTTATAAAGCTCTACCTCCTCGACGCCTCCGTTCTTGCAAGAAACAAAAATAGGTGTTAGCCCTCTCATTAAAACCAAATCCACTTCATTTATTGTGCCTCCGAAGGAAACACCTTCGCCTGCAAGAAGACCGTCCCAATCTATCACCGCGCCGCAAACTGCATCCGCAAAAGTGGGAAGGCCATGTTTGTCCTTCGCCGACGAGGCAACGGAAAGCATTTTATATTCCAAAACATTGCCGGACTTACCCAGCGCTCTTTTTACAAAAGCGTTTTTATAAGCAAAGCCAAAGCCGTCTTTTTCTTTTTTTACATGAGTGATAAGCCCTTTGCGTCCAAGCTTGTCCAAAAACTTAAGGACATAAGCCTTTCGCTTTTCATAGTCCGAAAAGCGCTTTTTACCCTCACCGTCTTTTAAAGAAACACAAAGACCGTTATCGGAAAACCTTGCTGCCGTCAAAAGTTCCGCAAGTTTTGCCATGCTCTTGTTCCACTCCACAGTCGCTGACTTGCAAACCGACCACAAAGCGTCTATATCTTGGCTTGTGCCAAGACCGTCCGCGCGCATTCCGCTCGCTATCACACCGCCATGCAAAGCCATATTTTCATCTGCACTTAGCTCGGTAAACGGCAATGACATTGCAACAAATCCGTCTCCGTCACAATCGGTCATCCTGCTACTGTTAAAGTTATAGCGGTGCATCTGTAAATTTTTGGTGCTTTTATATTTTTCATACACAATACCCATGGCAACCAACGCCAAATCATCACCGCCGGTAAGATCGAAGCAACACTCATCCTCTGTCTCTACCACATCAATCAGACAGCTTACTATTGCGTTTATGGAGTTTGTGGGCACAGTGCGGTGCTCGAAAACAGCATTTATGCCCCTGCGCGCTGCTATGCTGCTGTAAGCGGATATCCTGCGTTTTGCGCGTCTGCCGCCGCCGATAAATATAACTTTATCCGGTTTTAGTAAAAAGCAACTAACCATATTCTCTATGGGAGCGCAGGCAAAAAACTCCACTACCGTCATAAGCTACACCTCTTTGGTTCATTTTATAACATTTGTACTTTTTTGTCAACAATAATAATATGCCAATGTTGTACTTACAACAATATTCATCCATAGCTATGTTAATTTTCGGTTGTTGACAAAACATTTATAATGTGGTATTTTGTAAGTTAGGGTTGTTGCGCATAAGCAACCATAAGTTTTAAACAAAAAGGCGGTCTTGTTATGAAGTACGACGTTATTATAATAGGTGCAGGTCCCGGCGGAATTTTTACCGCATACGAGCTTGTGTCGGCTAATAAAAATATCAAAATTGCTGTTTTTGAGCTTGGCAACCCTTTGGGGAAAAGAAAATGTCCTATAGACGGCAAGAAAATAAAAAGCTGTATTAAATGTCCGACTTGCGCTATTATGAGCGGATTTGGAGGCGCTGGAGCGTTCTCTGACGGCAAATATAATATTACCAACCGTTTCGGCGGCACTTTATATCAACACATAGGCAGTACGGAAGCCATTGAGCTTATGCGTTACGTGGACAGCATAAACCTTGCCCACGGCGGCGAAGGAACAAAGCTTTATTCCACAGCAAATACAGACATAAAAAAGCGTTGTCTTGAAAACGGCTTACATCTGCTTGACGCCATGGTGCGTCATCTTGGCACGGACATAAATTATGTTGTGTTGGAAAACCTTTATAACGAGCTTAAGGACAAAGTGGATTTTCACTTTAATACTGCTGTAGATTATGTTTCCGGCGTTCACGGCGACTTCAAAGTACACACAAAAGATGCAGTTTACAATTGTGACAAATGCGTTATCTCTGTCGGTCGAAGCGGCAGTAAATGGATGGAAGGGGTATGTAAATCCTTGGATATACCGACAAAATCCAACCGTGTTGATATAGGTGTAAGGGTCGAACTGCCTGCAGTTGTATTCTCTCACCTGACCGACGAACTTTACGAAAGTAAAATTGTGTACCGCACCGAAAAATTTGAAGATTTAGTGCGTACTTTTTGTATGAATCCAAACGGCGTGGTTGTTAACGAGAACACTAACGGTATAGTTACCGTAAACGGGCACAGCTACGAAGACAAGACAAAGCATACGGAAAATACCAACTTTGCTCTTTTGGTAAGCAAGCATTTTTCCGAACCTTTTAAGGATAGCAACGGATACGGAGAAAGCATAGCAAGGCTTTCCAATATGTTAGGCGGCGGTGTCATAGTGCAGCGTTTCGGTGACTTGGTCAGAGGCAGGCGAAGCAACGAAGCACGCATTAACGAAAGCTATGTAACCCCTACCCTTGCAGCAACCCCGGGCGACCTTAGCTTGGTTATGCCAAAGAGAATACTTGACGGAATTATAGAAATGATATACGCTTTGGATAAAATTGCCCCCGGCACCGCCAATGATGATACATTGCTGTACGGCGTGGAGGTTAAGTTCTACAATATGGAAGTTGAGATAGATAACAACCTGCAGACCAAACACGAAGGGCTTTATGTTATCGGTGACTGTAGCGGCGTTACACATTCTCTGTCCCATGCTTCTGCAAGCGGAGTTTATGTTGCAAGACATATTTTGAGCACAATGAAGTAATTAACGAAAGAAAAAGGCTTTATTGCTCTTAGCGTACTGTTGTTTTGCAGATTGGTTTGAAGCGATGACAGCTTGTTTTGTTATAAACGCATTATCCTAAAAAGTCAAAAACCGATAGATTTAACCGCATAATTCGACTTTTCTATTTCAGGAGGGTTCAGTCTTATGAAAGAAAACAAAAAAAGCGATGTAAAAAAGCCAAAAACAAAGTGGATTAACACCGCAAAGAATTTTATGCATAAAAAATTACAAGCATTTCGAAACACGGCATTTTTCAAATGGACACACAAACACATAATCTGCCCTCTGATCGCCTTTTATAAGCACAAATTCCTTTTGTGCCTGGTATCGGCCGTAGTTATTAATTTTATCATAGAGTTGGCATCCCGTCGCTCTTTTTCCAGGTTAATGATACACGTTGTTGATAACTTTCCCATGTTTTTATTTGGGTCTTCGGTTATCGCTTTGACTTTTTGCCTTTCTATGCTGTTTAAACGAAGGCTTTTTGTTTACAGCGTTGTGTTGGCAGGTTGGATAGGCTTGGGCATAAGCAACGTCAGCATGCTGCTTAACCGTTCTAACCCATTAATGCTTATTGACTTTAAAATTATGCGTTCCGGCATGAGCCTTTCTACAATGTATTTAACAGTACCTATAATCATTTTACTGGCACTGACAGTAGTAGGCATTATTGTAGCACTTGTTTTTCTGTACAAAAAATCGCCTATAGAGCCTGTAAGATATAAACGTGCTATAGCTTTTACCCTTTGTGTAGCCCTTCTTGTAGGCGGGCTTGCAGGTGTATTTTCCATATACAAAGTTGTTTCCCCCAACCAAAGACTGCCCGAGGACTATAACAACTGCGGCTTTGTATACTGCCTGCTGTACGGAATTGTGGATTCCGGCATTTCCAAGCCAAACGATTACGACAAGGCGACTATTGACGAGATTAAAACCGTTATAAACTCGGTAAAAGAAACCATACCCGAAAAGTTACCCAATGTTATTGTTTTGCAACTTGAATCCTTTATGGATATGAACAGAATTGACGGCATTGAGCTTTCTGAAGACCCACACCCGTTTTTTTCCGAGTTGAAGAAAAATTATCCCAGCGGCATGCTTACGGTAAATGCCTTGGGATCCTGCACAGCAAATGTGGAGTATGAAGTTCTTACAGGTACGGATATAAGGAGCTATGGCTTTGATGATTATCCTTACTTAAGTTTTTTGCAAAACAATTGTATGGAATCTATTGCCTATAACCTTAGAAACTTAGGCTACACCACTACAGCAATACACAACCACAACGGCGGTTTTTACGGTAGAAACGAAGCGTATACCAACCTTGGTTTTGACAAGTTTATCCCCCTGGAGGCTTTTGGGGAACTGGATTTGGATACGGATTATACATACTCCAAATATTGGGCAAGAGATGAGATAATACTTGATCAGATCAAAGGCTCCATGGAACTTTCCGAAAGTGTTGACATGCTTTTGACCGTAACTGTACAATGCCACAGCAAATACCACACTAAATATCTGGAAGATTTTGATTATCCTGTTCAAGTAGGCGGCTTTGAAGATGATGAGGTATATACAAATATGCTTTTATACTATGCCGCCATGGCTCGCGAAGAAGATAACTTTATAAAAGATCTGCTTGAATACTTAAAAGATTTGAACGAAAAGACGGGCGAAGAAACCATTGTTATGATGTACGGGGACCACTTACCCACGTTTATAGAAGACAACACACAGCTTGTCGACTATGATAACGGTAACAATCCTAACGCAAAGTACAACTCCGAGTATGTCATTTGGCACACCGACGGCTTGAACCCGGAACCCGAAAACGATAGAAAAGATATATGCTCTTTTGAACTTACTTCATACGCGTTGGATATGGTAGGCATACGAACCGGAAACATTGCTCGTTTGTACTACGCTGATTTATCCAAAGAAAAGCTAACGGAATACCGCAATGCTTTAGCCTATGACTTTTTAGAAGGCGAAAACTATTATTTTGGCGGTAATTCTCCGTATCAGACCATAGATACAACCGTGGGGCTTATTCCTGCAGAAATTACCGGATACGAGATTGACCCTGAAGCAGAAACCTTCCTGGTAAAAGGTAAAGGGTTTAACCCTTCTTCCTATGTTTTCATAAACGGAGGCAGATACTCTACAAACTATATCGACTCCGAAACTTTAGAGGTTACCGAACAAATTACAATTCAAAACGGTGACCAAATAAGCGTAAGACTTTTGACGAAAGATCTGGTGCTTCTTGACGAAAGCGAAAGCTACCATGTGGGTAATCTTCCCCTCGGCGAAAAGAAGACTGCAAACAAAGGGAAAGCAGGGCTTCACTCTGCTTTTAAATTGGCTATGATAACAGTTGTTATAATAATTGCAGCAATTATTATTTCACTGATAGTTATCAAACTTTTCCGAAAAAAACGCCATGTAAAGAGCGAGAAACAGCAGGAACAGAGCGAAGACTAAACACCCCGCATAAGTTAAAAAAGTGCTTTTTGTAACATAACAAAGAGCACTTTTTGTTAATTTGACGCCTTAAATAAAGTGTTTACCCCTTGACTGAACAAAAAAATAGTGTTATAATAAGCTTGCACAAATATATGCAAATTTATGGTTGTATTTGTGAATAAATTTAACAAACGGGAGGCGTTCTTTTTGAAACTGAAACGAATTATTTCCACCCTGTTGTCAATGGTTATGATAATGGGCCTTATTGTGGTTATCCCCTCGGTTGTGGAGCCTGTAAAGGTTTCAGCGGCAACCAACTATGCACTTTCCGCAACTTACAGAGGTGCAGACGGCATAGGCACAAACGGTACCGGTAGCTACGGTGAAGGCGATTTTAACACTTATCATACGGGTAAATTAAACGATGGCACCATTGCGACCGCAAAAACAAGCACAACCGCTAATACCATAGAAATGTGCGTAGGTGCTATTACGTCCGTTTCCAAAGGTACTGTTACCCTTTACTTTAAGCTCGCTTCGGCATCTGTTGTGGGCACGGTTGACGTTTACACCAACAGGCGTGACTCTGCTTACAGAGGTCATCCCGACACAGTTAGTGTTTATGTAGGTAACAGCGAATCCGATGTTTCCGCCTCCACCCTCTTGGGCACGGTTGCAGAAGCAAACAGCACTTCGCACAGTTCTGACGGATACGTTAAGAAATATTCCGTTACAGGCGATGCAAAGTCCGGTACATACGTAATTATACAAATGGTAGTAACCGCCACCAACTCCAGCACCACAGCAGGTGAAGGCGTTATAGGCGTTACCGAGGTACAGATTCTTGAAGGATCTATTGGTACAAAAGACGTTTCCGCCAATGTTACTTACAAAGGCGCTACCGGAACCAACGCAAACGGTACGGTCAACTACGGTGAAGCTAATTGGACCACATACCACGCAGGCAAGCTTAACGACGGCGTTATTGCTTCTACCTATTCCGAATCCACTCAGGGTCAAAACGTAGAGATTTATCTTGACAATTTTGCTGTGGGTGTAGTTTACGTATATTTTAAGTTGCCTGAATATGCTACTGTTTGCGAAGTCAACGCATACGCAAATATACGTTCTAACAGCACAAACAGAGGTTATCCCGATCCTTTCAATATATACGTAAGTAATAGTGAATCCCCCACTACCCTTCTCGGCGCCGCTTCTTACACCTCTTATAATGCCGGTGTCAGAAAATATACCGCCAAGGGTTCTGCGGCAGGTAATTACGTAATCTTTGAAATGACCATTCCCAAAAACATTTCTGTTATAGCTCTTACCGAGGTTCAAATTATTACTTCTGTTGACAGTGCTACAAAGTTGGCACCTCCCACTCTTACAGGCTCTACGGGCAGAGCAACCTACACCGTTCCCACAATTACATGGAACGCTGTTGAAGGCGCTGAGAAATACGACGTATATCTTAACGGAACAAAGGTTGTCTCCGACACGACCTCCCGTTCTTATACCCCCACAGGTCTCACCCCCTTTGAGCTTTATGGCAGAACCGGTCAACGCTCTTGCGAAAGCGTAACCGTTGTTGCAAAGGGAAGCGGCAAGAGTGACTCCGATGCTTCTGCAGCATTCGAATTCCTTTATGTAAGCAAACCTACCGATGCTTCCGGTAATCCCGTAACAAGCGCAGACGTTATTCTTGATGCAGGTCACGGCGGATCTGACCCCGGTGCAATGCTTGATACCAGAGAAGAAGCAGACGACACCCTTAGAATGACACTTGCTGTAGGTAAACTCCTTGAAGAAGCAGGTTTCTCAGTTGCGTACACCCGTACAACTGACGTATTTGATAGTATTTACGTAAAAGCGGCAAAGGGTGAAGCCGGTAACTTCAGGGCTTTTGTCAGCTTCCACAGAAATTCTGCAGCGTCCTTGGCTGAAGGTGTTGAATATTATTATCAACCCGGCGAAACAATATCTCAGCCTTTGGCAAACGCTTTTAATACCGAATTTGTTGCCGACGGCATTTGGAAGAACAGAGGCGTTAAAACAAATTCTTATGTTGTTCTTACGCAAACCTCCTTCCCTGCCGCCCTTATAGAGCTTGGCTTTATTAATAATCCCGATGAAAATGCCAAGTATGATACATATTTTAACGAAACGGCGCAAGCCTCTGCAAGAAGTATTATGAAGTTCCTCGGTCACAGCGTTGGCTACACGGGCTATGTTGATGCACCTGCGTCTGCTGCTGTTTCCGGCTCCGCTGCTACTGTTTCCGCCACCGTGGGCAACTACGGCAGTGATGCAAAGTTCGATATTCGAGGTTGGATGCTTCACAGCTACGGCGTTGAAAAAATGGAATACAGTGTAAACGACGGCGCATGGACCGCACTCACCCTCTCTGACCGCAGCGGCGAGCTTGGCGCTTATACCAATTACCCCAACAAAGCAAACTCCGGTTACGGCAGCACCATCAGCACCGCAGGTTGGGCAGCAGGCAACTACACCATCAAAGTAAGAGGTACCACCGTTTGGGATTCTACTACCAAATACACCCAGACCTTTGACGTTGCCACCATTAACTTGACAGTAAACGATACTACCCCTGCGCAGTACACCGTAACCTTTAAAGATTGGGACGGCACCGTTCTTTCCACCCAAACCATTACCGAAGGCGGAAGCGCCAGTGCACCTACAACTCCCTCCAGAACAGGTTACACCTTCAGCGGTTGGGACAAGGCATTTAACAGCATCACCGCTGACACCACTGTTACCGCGCAATACACCATTAACAGCTACACCGTTACTTTCGTTGTTGACGGCGTTACCGTTGATACACAGACCGTAAATTACGGCGGCTCCGCTACCGAACCCAATGTTGGCACCAAGGAAGGCTTCACCTTCAGCGGTTGGGACAAGGCGTTTAATAACATTACTGCTGACACCACTGTTTCCGCTTCCTGGAACATTAACAGCTACACCGTTACCTTCGTTGCAGGCGAATATGGTAGTCTTGAGGGCGAAACAAGCCTTACCGTTGAATACGGCACATACATTGCAAACCTTACCTACCCTCTTGCCGTTGCAGATGCAGGTTATAAGTTTGCTTCTTGGGATGTAACAAGCGGCACTGTTAGCGGCGACATAACCATTACCGCAAGCTTTGAGTATGACGAATCTCAGTGGTTTACCGTTACATACGTAATACCCGAAAACGCAAGCAGCACCGACGACTTGGTATTTGGTCCTTTTGTTGTGGGTACAGCATGGGCAGACGCAGGTATTACTGCACCTACGGTAACAGGCATCGGCAACTATGTATTTACCGGTTGGGATGCTGAAGCACCTGAAACCATTACAGAAAACCTTACTTTCACCGCTGTTCTTACACTTAAAGGCAGCATCACAATAAGCATTGTTTGCGGCGATAACGGTGTAATACTTCACGAAGAAGACGGTGAGGTAATTGTAGGTGACTACACAATAAGCGTTGAGGCAGGTACTGTTGCATCCGAGATTGAGCTTCCCTATCTGTTGGCAGATGCGGGTTATGTATTTGACGCTTGGTATGTTGACGGCGAAGCGTTTGACCTTGAAACGGTACTTGACGAGGATATTACACTTACAGCAATATTCAAGGCGGCACCCGTTGCCATTACCAACAGCACGGTTGTCAGCGAAAACGACTATGCAACCATCACTCTTACCGTGACTGCAGACAACGCAAATTTTGCAACAAGACTTTATGCGTTCAACCAGCACAGTAACGGTTTGACCACCATAAGCACTAACACCGTTAATGCAACAGAAGTTGGCGCAGGCGTTTACGAAGTGAGCGTTGAAGTTTATACCAGCGGTATTGACACAGTGGACATATATTTAAGCGTTGGCGCAATTGATTTCTCCGCCGCAGACTGGCAGGTAGTAGCGCTTAT
>JAZSIW010000142.1:0-8073 GCA_045534025.1 Eubacteriales bacterium
ATTTTGAGAAAATTTCAATAGCGTTAGCGGTTTGAGGACGAAGCAATACTTTCCGTATTGCAAGGACGAAAAATTGAAATTTGCCGAAAAGCATTGCGTTTCAGACCTTTTGGGCCGGTTCGGATTTCAATGCTTTGGCTAAGAAAACTATTGCAAAAACCTAATTGCTGTAGTATAATATACTATGTATATTTGTATGTTGGGAGAATTTGCGGTTTTGGAAAACAAGCATTACAGCATTCCTTTTGAATATGATGTAAACGGTGCAGAGCTTTCCTCGATGGAGGTAGGCGGCAAGGTGCGCCGTTTATGCCGTCCTTCTACGGCAGAGGAGCTTTGCGCAGTTATTTCGCAGCTTAGTGCAGAAGGCGAAAAATATACGGTGCTGGGCAACGGAAGTAATGTAATATTCTCCGACAAGGGCTATGAGGGCACGGTGGTGCTTACCACGGGGCTGAAGGGTATTACTCCTACGGAAAACGGATATATTGCCGAGGCAGGTGTTATGCTTTCCGCCCTGAGTCACCGGGCGGCAAAGGACGGCTACTGCGGTTTGGAGTTTGCCTACGGCATCCCCGGCACGGTGGGCGGTGGCGTGTATATGAACGCAGGCGCCTACGGCGGCGAGATGAAGGATGTTTTAAAATCCATAATATGCGCAGATAAAAAGGGCAACATAAAGAAATACAGCCCCAAGCAGGCAAGACTTTCCTACCGCCACAGCGCATTTATGGGCAACGGGCTTTACATATTGGCGGCGGAGTTTGTTTTGCAAAAGGGAAGCAGTGACGTGGCTTTTGCCCTTATGGAGGAGAATATGCAAAAGCGCAAGACCAAGCAACCCTTGGAGTATCCCAGCTGCGGCAGCACCTTCAAGCGCCCCGCAGGCTATTTTGCAGGTGCGCTTATAGAGCAAAGCGGGCTTAGGGGCTTTTGCATCGGCGGTGCACAGGTGTCGGAAAAGCATTGCGGCTTTGTCATCAACAAGGGGGGCGCTACCGCATCGGATATTATCGCCCTTATAAAGCACATACAAAAAACGGTTTTGGAAAAAACGGGAGTGCGTCTTGAGACGGAGGTTGAGATATACTGATGTCGGTTTCCTCAGAAATAAAGACCTTTTTACAAGAAGCAGAGCGCCGCAACGCCTGCTGTAGGGAGTCCTTTGAGACGGGCAAACAGGGCGGTATATATAAAGAGCGTTGCCCTGCCTGCCGTGCGGCGTTTACGGCAGGGGTGTTTACGGGCTTTGGCTCGGTTACCGACCCGGAGAAGGCGTTTCATCTGGATATGCGCCTTGACGCACCCTTGGCGGACAAGCTTGCCGCCATATTGACAGAGGAAGGGCTGGAGCCAAAGCAGTATTCGCTGAAAGGTGGCAAGGTGCGGCTTTACTACAAGGTCAGCTCTGCCATAGGTGACTTTTTGACCTACATAGGCGCAAGCAAATTTGCCTTGGCGGTAATGGAAAAAGAGGTCTACAACAGCGTAAAATTCAAAGAAAACAGAGAGGCCAATGCGGTTATAGCAAACCTTGACCGCTTTGCTACTGCGGCGGCAGAGCAAAGGCTTAATATAAACATACTTAAGGAGTGCGGCGTGCTGGAGACCTTGCCCGAGGAGCTTAAGGAGACGGCAAGGCTAAGGGAGGAGTACCCCGATATGCCGCTTTCGGAGCTGGCGCAGATGTTTGCGCCGCCCATAAGCAAGTCGGGGCTTAACCACCGCCTTAAACGCTTGGCGGAGGAAGCACGCAAGGTTAAAGAGCAGTAAAATTTTTAAGGAAAGGGGCGGCAAAGTAATGGCGTTTACCCACTTGCATTTGCATACAGAATACAGCTTGCTGGACGGGGAATGCCGTATTGCCCGTCTGCCCGGTGCGGTGCTTGACGCAGGTCAAAGCGCCGTTGCCATAACCGACCACGGCAACCTTTACGGAGCAATAGATTTTTACCGTGCCTGCAAAAAGGCAGGGGTAAAGCCCATTATAGGTTGCGAGATGTACGTTGCGCCCAAAAGCCGCACGGACAAGAACTTCAGCAAAATTATGTACCACCATCTGGTACTGCTTTGTAAAAACGAGGAAGGCTACAAAAACCTTATGCGCCTTAATACGGACGCATTTATCAACGGGTTTTATATGAAGCCCAGGACGGATACAGAGATGCTCCGCCGCCACAGCAAGGGGCTTATAGCCCTTTCCGCCTGCCTTTCGGGCAGTATACCCTCTGCCATTCTGGCAGACGATACGGCGGGGGCGGAAAGGCACGCCAAGGAGCTTTTAGACATATTCGGCGACGATTTTTATCTGGAGCTTCAGCGCCACGGTATAGAGGAGCAGACCAAGGTCAACAATGCCCTTATGTCCCTTTCCCGCAAGCTTTCCATACCGCTTGTTGCAACAAATGACGTCCATTATCTAAGCAAAGAGGATGCGGATACCCAGCGCCTGCTTATGTGCATACAGATGGGCAAGACAGTGGCGGACGATGACGTGGGCTTTTCCACCAATGAGTTTTATCTGAAATCTGCCGAAGAGATGGAGGCGCTGTTTGCGGACTGTCCTCAGGCGATAGCCAACACGCAGGTAATAGCGGAAAAGTGCAACGTAGACTTTGAGTTTGGCACAATGCACCTGCCAAGATATACCGTACCCACGGGCTATACGGCGTTTCAGTATCTGGAAAAGCTGTGTATGGACGGCTTTAAAGCCTATATTAAGGCAGGCATTATAAAAGGAGATACGGATAAATATATAGAACGCCTCAGTACCGAGCTTAGCATAATAAGCTCTATGGGTTTTGTGGACTATTACCTTATAGTGTGGGATTTTGTGCGCTACGCCAAATCCAAGAGCATACCCGTAGGGCCGGGGCGTGGCTCGGGCGTAAGCTCTCTTGCGGCGTACTTCCTTGGCATTACGGGCGTTGACCCCATTGTTAACGAACTGCTTTTCGAGCGTTTTCTTAATCCGGAGAGGGTGTCTATGCCCGACTTTGATATAGACTTTTGTGATGAGCGCCGCGGGGAAGTTATCGACTACGTAAGCCGTAAATACGGTGAGGACCACGTGGCGCAAATAATAAACTTCGGTACCCTTGCCTGCCGTCAGGCAGTGCGTGACATTGGCCGTGTACTTGGTATGCCCTACGCCCGTGTGGACGAGGTGGCAAAGCTTATCCCTCGCAGTATCGGCATCGGTGTGGAGGAAGCGCTTGCCACGGGCAAAGAGCTTCGCGAGCGCTACAGGATAGACAGCAACGTAAAGACCCTTATAGATTACGCAAGAGCCATGGAGGGCAGACCCCGCAACACCTCTCAGCACGCATCGGGCGTTGTGGTGGCGGACAAGCCCCTTACCGAGTATTTGCCTTTGGCAAGCTCTACAGGTTCGGTGGTTACCCAGTTTCCTATGAATACCGTTGCGGACTTGGGACTTTTAAAGATAGACTTTTTGGGACTTCGGTTCCTTACGGTAATAGATAAAGCCTGCCGTCAGGTGGCAAAACGCGTGGAAGGCTTCAGCGCCGAGACTATTCCCTTTGACGACGAGGCTACTTATAAAATGTTGGGCGAAGGGCAGGGCGTCGGTCTGTTTCAGCTGGAAAGCGAAGGGATGTGCGCTTTGCTTACCCGACTTGCCCCCCGTTGTCTGGACGATATAACCGTTGCAATATCCCTTTACCGTCCGGGTCCTGCCAAGTTTATAGACAGCTACCTTGCCAACCGCAAGGAGCCGGATAAGATCGTATACGGTTCACCGGAGCTGGAAGAGGTATTAAAAAGCACTTACGGATGTATGATATATCAGGAGCAGGTAATGCGCATCTGCGTGCTTGTGGCAGGCTACTCCTACGGCAGGGCGGATATGGTGCGCCGTGCCATGGCAAAAAAGAAGCCCGAGGAGATGGCAAAGGAGCGTGCAAGCTTTGTAAGCGGCGCTTCCGCCAAGGGGATGGAGCAGAGTGAGGCAGAGGAGCTTTTTGACAGCATTGCAGGCTTTGCTTCCTACGCCTTTAACAAAAGTCACGCCGCCGCTTATGCGGTGCTGGCGTACAGGACGGCGTATCTTAAGTGCCATTACCCCCGTGAGTATATGGCAGCGCTTCTTAACTCTGTACTTGGGATGGGTGGCAAAATGCGCCTTTACAGGCAGGAGTGTCAGCGTCTGGGCTTCGACATTCTGCCCCCCCACGTAAATAAAAGCGATGTGCTGTTCTCTGTTGAGTCCGAGGGACTGCGCTTTGGGCTTGCAGGCATTAAAAACGTGGGCAAGGCTTTTGCGGAAAAGCTGGTTTCCGCCCGTATAAACGGCGGCGACTTTAAGGATTTTGAGGATTATCTGATACGTATACAGGGGGGCAACAGCTCCCGTATGACCGAGTCGATGATACGTTGCGGTGCTCTTGACTGTTTCGGCAAAGCGAGGAGCGTGCTTGTGGGCGCGCTGGACAGCAGCGGCGACAAGCTGTACCATATAAGAAATGCGGCGGCGGCAGGGCAGATAGGGCTTTTTGAAAGCATCGGCGACGATAGCGCCGCAGTAAGCCTTGACTACCCCAAGCTGGCGGAATACGACAGGCGCACTATGCTGGAGGACGAAAAAAGCCTTACGGGTCTGTATCTTACGGGGCACCCCTTGGCAGAGTATGCGGCTGCGGCAAAGGCTATGGGCGCTATAGACAGCGTAAGCCTGACCGAGCGCTACAAAAACGGCACCCTTAAGGAAGGGCAAAGCGTAAGCATGCTGGGTATGATAACGGTAAAGACCCAAAAGCCCACTAAAAACGGTGGTATTATGGCGTTTTGCGGCTTTGAGGATATGCTTGGCGAGACGGAGCTTGTGGTCTTCCCCAAGACCTTGGAGCAATACGCACCCTTGCTTACAGAGGGCACGGTGCTTACGGTAAACGGTGAGCTAAGCGTCAGGGAGGCCTACGAGGACGAGAGCGAGGACGAAATAAAGCTTATACTTAAGTCCGCCGTTCTTGCAGGTGAAAAGCCCGACGATTTGTATATAAAGGTAACGCCCCAAAACGAGAAAGGGCTTGACCGTGCAATGCAGGAGATAAACCGCAATACCGGCACGGGAAGAGTACGTGTGTATTATCAGCAAACGGGTAAGCTTTACTCTCCGAAGGGTGTGGGCTGTGACCCTAATCCAAACTTGCTTGGCACATTAAAGCGTATCATGGGCGAAGAGAATATAGCACTTAAGAAAAGGAGCGATTAGTTATGGCATTGATCTCAAAGGGCAGTGAAAGAGACGCAAGGTATGCACGTATAGCCCCCGTGTGCAGGCTTTTGTGGGTGGCATTCAGAGTGCTTGCTTATATATCGGGCATCCTTGTGGGTTTGCTTGGGGTAATAGCGGTGATACTTATATTTGTTAACGTAACCGCCGAGGAGATGTTGTTTACCCCTTATATGAAGGTTATGGAAAACGGCATGTTTGACGTAAGCCTTGGCAACGGCGCAAGAGTAATTGTGGACTCTTCCGTGGGTACTGCCAGCATAAAGGGTACGGTTTACGCAGGTCTGTTTACCCTTATGGCAGGGCTTGCCGTATGTATGCCCGTGTTCCATTTTTTGTCAAAGCTTATGAAAAACGTGGGTGCAGGCAAGGTACTTAGCGAGGAGAATGCCGCCTGCGTTAACTACATAGGCATGGCAATAATGTTGGGCAACCCCTTTGTGCTTTTGGTGCAACGCTTCTTTAATTATAAGCTTATAAGCATTTTTATTAAGAACGTAGAGGTTAAGTTTGATTTCGGTATAGACCTTTTTGGGTTTATACTTGGTCTGCTTATCATACTGATAGGTACAATTTACGGTTATGCTTGCAATCTTCACAGGGAAGAAACCGCCCTTGTGGTAAGAGACAGCCGATAGAAAGGCAGGTTCGGATAAATGGAAGAAAAGGAATTTAAGCAGCAGGCAGAAGAAACACAGACGGTAGCGCCGCAGGCAGAAGAAGCACAGGTTGCCCAAGCACAGCCCCAAGCGCCCACGGATGCGGCGCCCAAGCCCAAGAAAAAGCGCCGCATTGGCAGTATTTTAAGCAAGATAGCAAAGATGGGCGCGGCGTATCCCATACAGGTTGCGCTTTTTGCCATATATAAAGTGCTGACTTGGGTAATAAATATTTTGCTTACGGTTTTGCTGGTTGGTGTTATAGCAGGGGCAGTAGTTGTTGCCGCTTTTGTAATATATATCAAAAGCTACATTGACCCCAGCTTTTCGGGGCTTGATAATTTGCAGTTTGAAAGCAGCAGCACTACCGTTATAAGCTATGCGGTGGAGGAGGACGGCGTAACAAAATATGTGCAGTACGACACTCTTGTTGGTACCGAAAACCGTTCCTGGGCCACCTATGACGAAATACCTACGGACTTGATAAACGCATACATCGCCATAGAGGACAAGAGGTTTTGGGAGCATCCCGGTGTGGACTACCGACGTACGGGCAATGCGGTAATCAACTTCTTCTCCTCCTCCGGTGATAACAGCGGCGGTTCTACCATTACCCAACAGCTTATTAAAAACGTTTCCAAAGAGGACGAGGCGACCATACAGCGTAAAGTGCAGGAGATTTTGCGCGCCCTGACCGTTACCAAGCAGTACAGTAAGGAACAGGTTATGGAGATGTATCTTAACACCATATTCCTGTCACAGAATTGCTACGGCGTAAAGACCGCCGCTATGGAATACTTCGGCAAGGAGCTTTCCGAGCTTAACTTGGTGGAATGTGCAGCCCTTGCCAGCATACCCAAATCTCCTACCAAATACGACCCCGTGCGTAATCCTCAGCACAATTTAGAGCGACGCAACCTTGTTCTGGAGCAAATGAAGGAGCAGGAGCTTATAACCGAAGAGGAATTTAAAACCTACTATAACGCTCAGCTGGAGCTTAACACCGACGGTGAGGAAAACGAAGGCGAAAGCGCACATAACTATTATGTGGAGGCGCTTATTGAGCAGGTTACCGCGGATTTGTGCGAGGAGTTTGGCTATGATAAGGCGACTGCAACCCGTCTTTTATACTCCGGCGGTCTTAACATAATAACTACTGTTGACCCCGAAATTCAAAAGGCGATGGAATCGGTGTTTGTGGAGACAAGCCATGATTATCTGTACCTTGAAGGAGAGGGCGTTACGGGTAACAAAGGCGTTATTCCGCAAGCGTCCATGGTAATGATGGACCCAAGAACAGGCGACGTTTTGGGCCTTGTAGGCGGTAGAGGCGAAAAGAAGGGCGCAATGGGGCTTAACCGTGCGGTACACAGCCGCCGCCAATGCGGTTCCTCCATCAAACCTTTGTCGCTTTATACCCTTGCCATAGACGAGGGGATTTTCTCTGACGGCATGGCGGTGGATGACGTACCCACCCTTAAAAACAAAAACGTGTATTGGCCTACCAATACTCCCAACCGCTTTTACGGCATGATAGATGTAAACTTTGCTGTAATAAAATCGCTTAATACTATTCCCGTTTATCTTGTAAATAAGCTGACACCCGAAAAATGCTTCAGCTTCCTGCAGGACACGCTTGGCTTTTACAGTATTGTGGAGGCAGAAGAGATAGGCGGCCAAATATATTCCGACATTCAGCTTGCGCCTTTGGCATTGGGCGGCTTTACCTACGGTGTAACCATGCTGGAGATGACACAGGGATATTGTATGCTTGCTAACGGCGGCGTAACCTCCGACGCACGCTTCTACAGCAGGATAGAGGACAGCAAGGGCATTATTCTTCTGGAAAAAGAGCCCGTCCACAGAATAGCCGTAAGCGAGGAAAGCGCCTTTATTATGACGGGTATGCTTATGAATGTTGTAAAGCAGGCAGGTGCAACAGGTACCCGTGTTACCATCGACCAAAAGTTTGGCATAGAGGTAGCGGCAAAGACAGGCTCTACCAACGACGACCGTGACCGTACCTTCCTTGGTTTCACCCCCGAATACGTGGGCGGTGTGTGGTTCGGCTACGACAACAATAAGGCCATCCTGCGCCAAATGACGGCGGTCGCGAAGGACTATGTTTCCAACATCGCCGACACCGTATCCGTCAACCAG
>JAZSIW010000162.1:0-3543 GCA_045534025.1 Eubacteriales bacterium
TATCAATACGTACAGCGGAAGATTCTATATAATCCTCAGGGATATACGCATTAACGGAAACGTCAACACTGCAATCCTTTTCTTCGGGCGTAACTATACCCTTCTCTTCGTCAACAGCTTCTTTAAGCAGCTTTACGTACAGGTCATAGCCAATGCTTTCAATATGACCGTGTTGTTCAGCACCCAGAAGATTCCCTGCGCCTCTTATTTCAAGGTCGCGCATTGCAATTTTAAATCCGCTGCCAAACTCGGTATACTCTCGTATAGCTTGCAAACGCTTTTGAGCAATCTCGGTCAGAAGCCTGCCGGGGCGATAGGTAAAGTAAGCGTAAGCACGTCTGGAGGAACGCCCAACTCTGCCCCTTATCTGGTGCAACTGCGACAAACCCATACGGTCCGCATCCTCTATAATCAGGGTATTTGCGTTTGGAACATCAATACCCGTTTCGATAATAGTGGTACATATAAGCACATCGGTCTCGCCTTTAACCATAGACTCCCAGACTTTAGAAAGCTTTTCCTTATCCATTTGACCGTGCCCTACGGAAATAACCTTATCGGGAAAACGTTCTGATAGTACAGCCGCTTTTGCGTACATAACCTCGGTATTGTTTATAAGGTAAAACACCTGTCCGCCGCGTCTGAGTTCTCGGGAGATGGCCTCGTTAATTATCTCCTGGTCATATTCCAAAACATAGCTTTGCACTGGCAAACGGTCGGAGGGGGCATCCTCCAGCACAGACATATCTCTGATACCGCTAAGTGCCATATTAAGGGTACGGGGGATGGGCGTTGCGGAAAGTGTAAGCGTATGGATGCCCGAAGCCAAGGTCTTTATTCGCTCTTTATGGGTAACACCAAAGCGTTGTTCCTCATCTATAACCAAAAGTCCTAAATCTTTAAATCCTATATCTTTTTGCAATATACGATGAGTACCTACGACAACATCGGTTCTACCTTGCTTAAGCTCCGTAACTATACTGTCGTTTACACGCTTATCGTTAAGGCTTGAAAGCATGGAAACATTAACCGGAAAGCCCCTAAAACGGCTTTTCATCGTCTGATAATGTTGCCACGCAAGCAAGGTGGTGGGCACAAGCATCGCTACCTGCTTACCCGAATTTACCGCCTTAAACACCGCACGCAAGGCTACCTCGGTTTTACCGAAGCCCACATCGCCGCACAATAAGCGTTCCATAGGAATGGTGCTTTCCATATCAGCTTTTATCTCTTTTGCCGCTACAAGCTGACCCTCGGTTTCGGGATACTCGAACATCGCCTCAAATTCTTCTTGTAGCTCATCGTCGGGATAACAGCTGAAGCCTATACTTTGTCTTCGGGCGCTGTAAAGCTTAAGAAGCTCCTTAGCTATATTCTTAGCCGCCGCCTTTGCTCTTGATTTAGCACGGTGCCATTCAGTGCCCCCAAGTCGGTGCACCTTTACGGTTTCCGTATTTCCTATAAACTTGCTTACAGAGTCGAGCTGATTACAAGGAACATAAAGACTGTCGCCTGCGGCATAGGAAATCTTAATATAATCCTTAGCCACGCCCTCCGTTATCATATTGTGCAAGCCTTCAAATCTGCCTATGCCGTGGTTTACATGCACTACATAGTCACCGATACTCAAATCCGCATAGGAAGAAAGCTTCTCACCTTTAACCTCGCCGAAGCTACGGCGTTTTACCGTTTTCTTGGCCGCACTCTCTTCCGCAACCAAGGCAAAGCTTGCACCCGGCACTTCAAAACCCTTCGCATCTCCTGAGGTATTTAAAGTGACGGATACCTTTCCGTCAGGCAAGTTGCCTTTAAATTCGCATGCGTCTATGCCTTTTTCCGCAAGTACAGCAAGAGCATTTTTAACGCCTTGCTCATTACGGGCAATATACAGTACTTTTTGACCAGCCGTCAAAAGAGCAGAAAATTCCTCCGCAAGCATCTCTACGTTAAGACTTGCTGTGCTGTTATGCTTTGTTATTATATTTGCGTAGCTTTTATATTCGCCGCTTGTGCCTGTCGACGTAAAAGCATCAAACACTACGCTGTTCCTCATTGTGAACGCCTTAAGCTCTTTGTCGGACATACTGCACCGAGCTGTTTCAAAATCGCCCGTACCGCAATCAGTAAGTCTTTCCAGCATTTGGCACTGCTCCCAATAATATGCTCTTGCACGTTCAGACACACGCTTACTGTCTATAATCACAACAAGTGTACCGTCTGCATAATTCACAAGTGTTGCGTTTTCATCAAATAATATATTCCTGTATTTATCGGGACAAAGCACCACCCCGTCAGCAACTGCCGCCTCTCGCTCTTTGTTCAGTGTTGTAGCATTAGCGGCGCAAAGCTCGGAAGACGAAAGCTTTTTCTCGATATACTCAACAACCCTACCCACCTTATCCGCAGAATATATGTTTTCCGTAACAGGTAGAACGGTCACTGTGTCAATATTGTCAGTCCTGCGTTGACTAAGCACATCAAAATGCCCGATAAGGTCTACCTCGTCATCAAAAAAGTCTATCCTGACAGGGCTGTCCTCACCGGAAGAAAATATGTCAAGAATACCGCCGCGCAAAGAAAATTGCCCTGCGCCCTCAACAAATTCCGCTCTGCTGTAACCCATGAGTGTCAACTGCTCGCAAAGATTGCGCAAATCTGCCCTATCTCCCTGTTTAAGAGTGATAACACAATTGATTAAAGTTTCAGGAGTAACGGTGTACTGCATCAATGCATCGGGTACTGTTATCAAAGCATCGTAATCATCCGTAAGCATCGAATACAAAACAGATATCCTCGTTTGTTCCCACTCTCTGGAATAAGTTTCCACAGTGTGGTACAAAATACCACGTGCAGGATAGAACAGCACTTTGTCCATATAGGCAGAAAGCTGTTTTTGAAGCGCAGATGCCTGTTTTTCGTCACCAACCAAGACAACAGGCTTTTTCTTGGCTTGTGCGGCAATGGCGGCGACGAACGCCGACAAGGCGTTATCACACACACCGTTCACAAGTGCAGGCAGTTCGCCTGCGGAAACGGAGCGCAACAACGCCGCAAAATCCTTATCCTTTTGTATAGTTTCGGTAACTATTTTCATTTAACAGCCCTATTACATTCATTCATCGCGGCATCGGTTTTTCCGTCCACCAAAAGCTCTATTGTCTTAAGTATATCGGGGTGGCGTGCTTCGATAAGTTTCATATCGTTGTCGGACGGCACACCCAAAACCCAGTCTGCAAGGTCGTAATCGGGAGAGGGCTTTTCACCTACGCCGATTTTTATGCGAGGGTATTCCTCACTACCCAAATGGTTGTTTATAGACTTTAGTCCGTTATGTCCGCCTGCACTGCCCTTCATTCTCAGGCGCAAAGCGCCGCAGGGCAAGGATACGTCATCGCACACCACTATTATCTGATTTGGTGAAAGCTTATAGAAGCGTGCAACGGCGCCCACTGCCTCACCACTGTTATTCATATAAGTTTGAGGCTTTACAAGCAAAACGCTTTTGCCGTTAACGGTGCATTTTTCGGTAAGGGCGGAAAACTT
>JAZSIW010000010.1:0-2468 GCA_045534025.1 Eubacteriales bacterium
GCCTGTGTGGCCAACCATGTCGCCGTTGGGGAAGTTAACACGCAAAAAGTCAAACTTGCCGCTTTCAAGCTTTTCAATAAGCACGTCGGTTATCTCTGCGCACTTCATCCAAGGACGCTGTTCAAAGGGAACCACGTCAGAGGGAATTTCTATATACTCTTCAAGGCTTTCGTCAAAGCAACCGCTTCTGTTGCCGTTCCAGAAATAGGTAACGTGGCCGTACTTCTGGGTTTCGCTTATAGCAAGCTGCTTAATGCCTGCCTTGGCAAGATGCTCGCCCATGGTGTTGCTTATTTCGGGGGGTGCTACAAGGTAGTTGGAGGGGATGTGCTTGTCGCCGTCGTATTCAAGCATGCCTGCGTAGAACACATTGGGAACACGCTTTCTGTCAAAGGGAACCTCTGCCTCTTCAAAAGCACGGGATATCTCTATGGAACGGTCGCCGCGGAAGTTGTAGAATATAACAGCATCACCGTCTTCAATGGTGCCTACGGGCTTGCCGTCTTCCGCAATAACAAATGCGGGCAGGTCTTGGTCTATCTTGCCTGTCTCTGCACGGTAGGTCTCAACCGCTTCCTTTGCGGATGCAAACTGTCTGCCCTCGCCAAGCACGTGGGTCTGCCAGCCTGCCTCAACCATCGCCCAGTTAGCCTCATATCTGTCCATGGTTATAGTCATTCTGCCGCCGCCGGATGCAATACGTGCGTCAAAGCCTGCGCCGCCCAGGTTTGCCAAAAAGTCCTCAAAGGGGTTAACGTACTCAAGCGCGCTGGTCTCCCCAACGTCTCTGCCGTCAAGAAGTATGTGTATACGCACCTTAGAAACACCCTCTGCCTTAGCCTTTTCTATCATAGCCTGAAGATGGCTTATGTTGGAGTGTACGTTACCGTCGGAGAACAAGCCGATAAAGTGAAGAGTACCGCCTGCAAGTGCCTTTTCCACAGCGCTCTTCCAGGATTTACCCTCAAACATTCTTCCTGTCTCAATAGCTTCGGTAACAAGCTTTGCACCCTGTGCAAACACCTGACCTGCGCCAAGAGCGTTGTGGCCAACCTCGCTGTTGCCCATATCGTCGTCGCCGGGCAAACCGACTGCGGTGCCGTGGGCCTTAAGAGAGAACTTCATACAGTCTCTGTCAAGGGCGTCAAGGGTGGGGGTGTTAGCGGCGAAAACAGCGTTACCGTCCTTGTTGGGAGTTTCGCCCACACCGTCCATTACTATAACCAAAACGGGTCTTTTTTTGCCTTCAAATATGCCTTTTTTCATAGAATTTTAAAACTTCTCCTTTTAGTATCGATATATTCTCTACATTATACTATATTTTTTCAGCTATTGCAAGGGTTTTGCGCTCATTTTTCTTGACAAAAAGCCCTGTGTTTGCTATACTCAATATGGTTTAATTTGGATAATAATGCCGTTTGCCTGCGGGCAAAAGAGGAGGATATAGTTATGACAAGAAGAGAAGCAAGAGAAGCAGCATTCCTTTTACTGTTTGAACAGAGCTTTAAAGAGGACGGCGCAGAGGAGATTTTAGCCCTTGCCGCAGAAGCACGGGAAATGAAGATAAGCGGCTTTGGTAAGGGGCTGTTTGTGGGTGTTACAGAAAATCTTGCCGCCGTGGACGAAAAGCTGGATAAGGCGCTTATCAAATGGGATAGCGACCGTATCTCCCGTGTTACACGCACGGCGCTTCGCCTTTGCACTTATGAGATGATGTTTACCGGCTTGGAGACGGAAATTGCCGTTAACGAAGCGCTGGAGCTTATTAAAAAGTTTGACGGCGAGGAGAGTGCCGCTTTTGCCAACGGTGTTGCAGGCGGTATAGACAAAGCCCTTAAGGGTGAGGAGTAATGGAGCATATCTACACTGTTGGCGAGCTTACGGGCTTCATAAAAAGCTATCTGGAGGCGTCGCCCCAGCTTAAGGCTGTCAGCGTAAAAGGGGAGATATCCAATCTTTCCGCACCGTCGGGCAAGGGGCATATATTTTTTACGGTTAAGGATGAGTATGCCACCCTAAGGGGCGTTATGTTCAAAAGCCGTGCGGAAAAGCTAAGCTTTAAGCCCGAAAACGGTATGAAGGTCCTTTGTACGGGCAGGATTTCCGTGTATCCCTCGGGCGGTCAGTACCTTTTGTATGCGGACAGTATCCAACCGGACGGAGAGGGCGCTTTGTACGTTGCCCTGGAACAGCTTAAACGGAAGCTGGCGGCGGAAGGGCTGTTCTCTTCGGAGCGTAAAAAGCCGCTGCCCAAGATACCTATGCGTGTGGGCGTAATAACCAGTGCAACGGGTGCGGCGGTAAGGGACGTAATAAACGTGGCGGCACGGCGTTTCCCTGCGGCGGAGGTAACGGTTTACCCCTCCCTGGTGCAGGGGGTCGGTGCGGCAGAGACCTTGTCCGCAGGTGTGGTATATTTTAACAAAACAAAAAAAGTTGATGTAATTATTATCGGCAGAGGCGGCGGA
>JAZSIW010000035.1:0-5958 GCA_045534025.1 Eubacteriales bacterium
TGTTCAATTTTCAATGTCCGCTCCGCTCTCGGCTCTCCCTCTTCCCGGGCGCTCCCTCAAGCGGCTCAGTTAGTATAACACCCTTTTTCCCTTTTGTCAATACCTTTTTTGAATTTTTTTGAAAAATCTTTTCTACCTTATATTATATATGAGCAAGAATATCACTGTTTTTGCAAAAAAAGTTTTTCAACTGCGCATTTAATTTCCCCGTACATATAGAGAGAACCGAGGGCAAAGACGGGCATTTTTCCCTGCGCGCATTTCGCCGCAATCGCTACCCCTTCCTCCACCGTAGAGGACCAAACCGCATTACCCCCAAGCGAAACGATCTTATCCGCAAGCTCTTTTGCAGACAAAGCCCTCGGATTGGACGGTGTAACGGTTATGAATTTTTCGGCAACAGCAAGCAAACTTTTTATTTCGGCGTTGTAATCCTTGTCCGCCATAACGCCGATAAGCACTACGCCCTTGCCAAATCTGTCGGAAAAAGTTTTTGCGGCGGCAGCAACGCCCTGAGGATTGTGGCCCCCGTCGTATATAAACACGGGGTCGGAACAAAGTTTTTCGAACCTGCCTGCCCATTTTACGTTAGCAAGCCCTTCTGATATTTGCGCATCGCTTATGTCAAAGCCCAAAGACTTCAATGTATGTGCCGCGGTTATAGCCATAAGTGCATTGCGGTACTGATAATCACCAAGCAAGGGGATTTTATAGCCAACACCCATATAGGAAAAGCAGATCCCGTCCTCCGCGGCTTTTTTGTCTACAATCTTATCAAAATCGGGCGTGATGTGTTTGCTGCCCTTGATTTTGCACACGCCGTCTACGACTTTTGCCGCAGCAGGCAAATTGTCTGCAGATATAACGGGAACACCTGTTTTTATTATGCCTGCTTTGGCGAGGGCTATCTCCTCCACGGTGTTGCCGAGAACGCCCATGTGGTCAAAATCAATCTCGGTTATAAGAGAAAGAACCGAGGTTTCCACCACGTTGGTAGAGTCCAGCTCGCCGCCCAAGCCCACCTCCAGCACCACGATATCGCACCTGCGACGGGCAAAAAACTCAAAACCGATAGCGGTTACAAGCTCGAACTCCGTAGGGTGGTCTGCCATGCTCTCCGCAAAAGGCTTTACGTATTCCGTTATTTCCCCAAGCTCCTTATCGGAAATCTCCACGCCGTTTACCTGCATTCGCTCGTTAAACCGCAAGATATACGGAGAAGTATATAGGCCCACCTTGTAGCCCGCCTGCCTGAGTATGGAAGCTATCATTGCGCAAGTGGAGCCTTTTCCGTTGGTTCCTGCCACATGGACAAAGCGCAAAGCGTTTTGCGGATTACCCATAAGGGAAAGCAATTCCCTTGTGCGACCGAGCCCCGGGCGGCTGCCCATCCAAGACACGCTGTGAATGTATCCAAGTGCTTGTTCAACCGTCATTGCTTACTACCTACCATATATTTTTGAAGCTCCTTTTGAGAGCGAAGCCACTTAATAACAAAAACCTCAAAGGCGCCCGCCAAAGCCGAAAAGCCGAGTCCTATGAATATGCCGTATACAGGCATACCGAAATCTTTGATTTTTGCAATGGATTTGATACCTACCTGCCCTATTAAATGAGCAAGAGCCACCGCGAGCACCGTTTGCACGGCGCCTTTTTTTCTTATAACAAAGGGGACAAGTCCCGCTACGGCACCCACAGATGCGGCGCCCAGGGATATTATAGGATGAAGGGCGGGATTTGTAGACATAAGACAGCTTACCGTATCGGCACAAACACCTACCGCCGCGCCTGCAACAGGACCAAAAGACAAGCCCGCAAGGATAATCGGAGCATTTTCCAGCGTAAACCTATAGTACACCTGATAAGTAAAAAGATTTTTGCACAAGATACCTATAACAGCGCTTATCGCCGCCAGCATTGCCGCCGTTGTAATTACCTTTACAGTCTTTATTTTTTTATTTTTTTGCATAAAAAACCCCTCCTTTATTTTAGTCGTCATATCAAAGCACGAAAAAAACAAAGAGGGTGCAAAAATATGCGACAGCGGGATGCTAACCCAGTACCGCAAGCGCTTTTGGCTTTTCGTCCGTCGGCAACTCCCCGTCCGACAGGCACTTCACGCACTGAGTCATACTCTGCCGTTACCATATTACCACAGGTGTTGAGTGCTGTCAATAGTTTTTACCCGTTTAGCACACTATGTTGTCGTTTGCCAAACGATTTTAGCAAAACAAAGAGAAATTTGCGAAAAATATTGCAAAAATTTTAGCAAAACCTATTGACAAACAAAAAAATCGGTGTATAATCATAGGTGTTAGCAGACAGCACCGACGAGTGCTAAAAACGACAAGCAAGCTTCCGGGGGTGAGTGCTAAATGGAATTATCGGAACGCAAACAGCGCATACTTAAATCAATAGTAGACGAGTACATTCGTTCCGGAGAACCGGTGGGTTCACGATACATTTCCGGCGCATTGCCCGACACCTTGTCCAGCGCAACGGTGCGCAACGAGATGAGCGAGCTTTCGGAGATGGGATATCTTGATAAGCCCCACAGCTCGGCAGGTCGCGTGCCCACCACCAAGGGACTTAAGACCTACATCGATGGACTTATGGAGGATTACAACCTTAGCCTTGAAGAGCTGGGCGTGCTTAACGAACTGCTTGAATATAAGGTAGGCGAGTTCGGCAAACTGCTGAATCAAGCCGCAAGGGCGCTGTCCCACATAACTAACTACACGGCCATATCTGTGCTTAAAGCACCTGCCGCAAGCATAGAAAAGTTTAAAGCGGTTGCTATAGACAATGACAGCTTTTTGCTGGTTATGCGCTGCAAGGACGGAGAGGTTAAGACCAAGACCGTTGCGGCGGCAGGTTGCACCGAGGACAAACTTGTAAAATTAGAAGCAGCGCTTAACGCACACCTTACGGGATTGACAGCGGAGCAGATAACCCTGCCGGTGATACTGAAGCTTGAGGAAAAGGCGGCCGGTGCTGCAGAGCTGATAAATCCGACTCTTAGGACCGTACACAGTCTTTTGGGCAGTGCCGCAAAGGAAGACGTGCAGGTTGAGGGCATAACCAAACTGCTTAGCTACCCTGAATTTTTTGATGTAAGCAAGGCAAAGGAAGTGCTTGGCGTACTTGAAGAGAAGCACGCATTGGTCAATAGGCTTACGGCAGGCGAGGCAGGCAAGCCCAACGTTATGATGTCGGGTGCCGGACTTACGGAAGCAAACGCCAGCGTGGTGTACTACCCAATAACCGTATCCGGGCAAACCGTTGGCGCAATAGGAGTTATAGGTCCCAAGCGTATGGATTACAAAAAGGTAATAGCCAGCCTTGAATATTTTGCGGCAGGTTTATCCGAGGAGCTTAAAGAAAGCGAAGAAGGAGACGAGAAGCTATGAATAACGAAAACGAAAAAAAGGAAAATAATATAGAGGAGACCGCAGCACCCGAAAAAGAGACAAAGGACAGCAAAGCAAAGCTTAAAGCGAAAGCCGCCGAGGCAGAGGAAAGAGCCGCCAAGGCAGAGGCAGAGCTTGCCGAGCTTAATGATAAATACTTAAGGCTGGCGGCGGAGTACGACAATTTCCGCAGACGCAGCACAAAGGAAAAAGAAAGCCTTTATACCGACTGCTTTGCAGAGGCGATAGCCGCATTCTTACCCGTTATTGATAATGCAGAGCGCGCGGCGGATTACGCCAACGACGACAGCGAGTTGGCAAAAGGCGTGCAGATGCTTAACAAGCAACTTAAAGATGTGCTTGAAAAGATGAAGGTGGAGGAAATTGTTTCCGACGGTGAACAGTTTGACCCCAACCTGCACAACGCAATAATGCACGAAGAGGACGATGAAAGTCCCGAAAACACCGTTTCCCAAACCTTGCAAAAGGGCTATAAAATAGGCGACAAAGTTATACGTCACGCCCTTGTTAAGGTAGTAAATTAGTTAAAAAAATCAGCTATATATAGGAGGTAATTATTATGGCAAAAATCATAGGTATTGACCTTGGCACAACAAATTCCTGCGTGGCAGTTTACGAAGGCGGCGAACCGCAGGTTATAACCAACACCGAAGGTGAAAGAACCACCGCATCTGTTGTGGCTTTCTCCAAGACCGGTGAACGTATGGTTGGTCAGGTAGCAAAAAGACAGGCTATAACCAATCCCGACAGAACCATCATCTCCATAAAGAGAGACATGGGTACTTCCAAGAAGGTTGCTATCGACGGCAAAAACTATACCCCTCAGGAAATATCCGCAATGATACTTCAAAAGCTTAAGGCAGACGCAGAAAGCTACCTTGCCACATCCGTAACCAAGGCGGTTATCACCGTACCCGCATACTTCTCCGACGCACAGCGTCAGGCAACCAAGGACGCAGGTAAGATTGCAGGTCTTGAAGTGCTTCGTATAATCAACGAGCCTACAGCGGCGGCACTTGCTTACGGTCTCGATAAGGACATCGACCAAAAGGTTATGATTTTTGACCTTGGCGGCGGTACCTTTGACGTTTCCCTTCTTGAGATAAGCGACGGCGTGTTTGAAGTTTTGGCAACCGCAGGTAACAACCGTCTTGGCGGCGACGACTTTGACGAAAAGATTATTGACTGGATAGTTGCAACCTTTAAGAAGGACAACGGGATAGACCTTAAGAACGACAGAATGGCACTTAAGCGTCTTAAGGAAGCGGCAGAGAAGGCAAAGATAGAGCTTTCCAGCGTTACCAGCACCAACATCAACCTGCCCTTCATCACCGCAGACGCTACAGGTCCCAAGCACTTTGACGAAACTCTTACAAGAGCGAAGTTTGACGAGCTTACCGCAGACCTTGTAGAAAAGACTATGGCACCCGTAAGACAGGTGCTTGCCGATGCAGGTCTTTCCGTATCTCAGGTTGACAAGATACTGCTTGTAGGCGGTTCCACCCGTATCCCCGCAGTACAGGATGCGGTTAAGAGCTTCCTTGGCAAGGAACCCTTCAAGGGTATCAATCCCGACGAATGCGTTGCTATCGGTGCGGCTATTCAGGCAGGTGTTTTGGGCGGCGAGGTTAAGGACTTGTTACTCCTTGACGTTACTCCCCTTTCCCTCGGTATCGAGACTCTCGGCGGCGTATTCAACAGAATAATTGACAGAAACACCACCATCCCCGTACAGAAGAGCCAGGTTTACTCCACCGCCGCTGACGGTCAGACCTCCGTTGAGGTACACGTGCTTCAGGGCGAGCGTGACATGGCGGCAGGCAACACTACCCTCGGTCGCTTCTCTCTTGACGGTATTGCTCCCGCACCCAGAGGTGTTCCTCAGATAGAGGTTACCTTTGATATAGACGCAAACGGTATAGTTAACGTTACCGCAAAGCACAAAGGCACAGGCAAGGAACAGCACATCACCATCTCCTCCTCCACCAATATGTCTAAGGAAGACATCGACCGTGCGGTTAAGGATGCGGAAATGCATGCTGCAGAGGACAAGGAACGCAAGGAAGCAGTTGAAGTTAAGAACCACGGCGAAAGCCTTGTATTCCAAAGCCAGAAGACCCTTTCCGAAATAGGCGACAAGCTTAGCGAAGACGACAAACAACCCGTACGCAACGCTATAGAAAAGCTTCAGGAAACCCTCAAAACCGACAATACTGCGGCTATCAAGGCGGACACCGAAGCCTTGGAGCAGGCGTTCTACAAGCTTTCCGAAAAGCTGTATCAGCAGCAGCCCAACCCTCAGAACCCTGATATGGGCGGCGACGCAGGCGGCAACGCTGACGGCGTTTACGATGCTGATTTTACCGATAAAACGGAATAATAAATTACCACAAAAAAGGCAGGCGGCGAAGCATTATGCTTTGTTGTTTATTTTAAATATAAGGAGTGAGTATTGGTGGGTAAAAGTGGAGGTTTGTAAGATGTGGTGGGTTAGGTCAAAGGTGCCTCGGCTGACGAAATAAAAAAA
>JAZSIW010000090.1:0-2550 GCA_045534025.1 Eubacteriales bacterium
GTTTGGCGCACAAGCAGTGTTTGGCAGAGCCACATGAGCGAAAGGTACAAAAAAGTCTTGTCCTTATGGTGCACCTTCAGGGATTCGAACCCGGGACCCACTGATTAAGAGTCAGTTGCTCTACCAACTGAGCTAAAGGTGCATTTGCTCTTTCAAGCGTTGATAATTATAGCACAGCACTTTGGATATTTCAAGCGCATTTCGATAAAAGAGCAATTTTTGCAATGTTGGATTTTTTTATAAAGGGCGCGATTTACGCACCCTTATTTTCTATTGTGTTTACAAAAAATATTTAACGCGATAAGCACCTGCGACGGCTGATAGAACATCCACGGGAGATTAATATTCGAACCGTAGAAGAATGAAAGCGCCGAAGAATCAAGATAGGAGCTAAACAGCACCTCAAGTCCGATACAGAGGTCGCACATAGCGAAAAGCACAAGTCCTACCGAGAATATGCGCTCTTCCCTGCCAAGTAAAAATGCAAAAACAATGTTTGAAAGCAGATTCGCATAATATATCACCGAAGCAACGGAAAGAACATCAGCATCCTTGCCAAGCACTGCAAAAGCTGCCATGGAAAGGATCGCAGAAAGTGCCACTCGTGTAATAACGTTTGCCTTTCGTACCGTCTTTCTTTCTTCGCGGATAAAGAGATATGCAAAGTACGCCCCTTGGACGAAAATAAAGGAAATAACCCCGGGGAGCTGTGCATCATCGCACAAAACAAGGAAATAATCTGCAACCAAGGTAAAGAGAATGCCAAGTCTTATTAAATTTTCTTCTCTTTTGCACTTGCATACAAAAATCGCGAATAAAGCCGCTAAAACTATTGCTAAATACGAGCAAAAAGACGACACGTCTGCCGGGGTAAGCTGAATAAATGGGAACAAGACCAGCTCACCGATGATAAACAATACGGCAAGTATTTTGCCAGCTGAAATACCGTTTTTACCTCCCATCAATCCGACACCGTCCTTGCCGCCATACGTTTGCGCGACTCTTTATGCAATAGATCCGTGAGATACGCGATAAGCCCGGCAATAAGTGAAAGCACCACAAAATATCCTGCTATATAAACAAGAGGCGGGAAGCTCTTTAAAAGATCGGATGCCACCGGTACGGTTTGGTCTGCACGGGGACTAATATAGAACATGTTTAAAGTATCGCCCTCGGCTATCATACCGTTCGCAAGTAGAATGTCATAACCGACAGTGTTGATAAGGTTAGCAACAGTCAACATGACGGCAAACACAGCAACTCCGCTGAGGAAAAATCTGTAATTTATACGACGTCTGTAATAGGATGCGGTGTAAACTCCGGTTACAATCTGAAGTCCGTGATGTATCATAGTCTGGAAATTGCCAAAAACAACGGTTCCAAACACGGTTTTCGGAGTTAAGTATACCATAACACCGCCAATAAGGCCAAAGGTCATTGTATAAGAAGCGGCAAGATCACGCAATCTGCAGTCCGGCAATATACTGAGCCAAGGTAGGACGTAAAGAGGCGTAGAACAAAGCTGAAAGGGAAAATCGGCCCAGCTGTAATCAAACGTGAGAGTCCCGTCAGCCACCGACATCTGATAAAAGGTCTGCTTTATAACCTCGCCAAGTATCATAGTACCCGCCATGACAGCTATTAATATGCGGAAGGTTCGGTCGGTAGAATCTCGGAAGCGAAGGAATAAGGCAAGGCAAGATAAAGCTACAAGAAGAATGCAGAAAAGATGGAAAAAGCCAAACACCGTTGGCTCTTCCATCTCGATATTTATAAGTTCAAGAAATTGTTCTATAAGCTTCATTTTATTCTCCGAATATGCTTATCGGTAAATTTTAATTTACATATTTTGCGCTTTTTGCTTCTTATTCGCTATAAATTCCATTAATCTTTTTACGGCAAGATCGATTCCTTTAGCAACACCGAAAACAATGAGTGCGCACAGAATAAACCCAAAGAAATACAGCATAACAAATAAAAAATACGGAATGCGTCCCCATATAAGACTGAGCAGCGGCAGCGTGCAGTCAAAATAAGGACTTATGTAGAACATATTAAAGGTCTCGTATATCTTTGCCGCTGAAAGTATGTGATATACACATATATTCATCAGCATAGCGATAAACACCATAGAAACGAAAACCCATATGCCTCCGACAAAGAATTTGCGAGTAAGCTTTGCTCTGTATCTGACGATATAGAAAACTCCCATAAGTATCTGCGAGCCATGATGCACCATTGTCTGAATGTTTATTCCTATCGTTTCGACAAACACATCGTTGGGGTAGCAGAAAACGGCAAGTCCGGCAAACAACGAAAAGGTCATCATATAAGCTATACAAAATTCTCGCAATTTCTCATTCTTCGCAAAAGCAATGATGGGAAGAATGTATAAAGGCGACGAACAGAATTGAAACGGAAAAGCATACCAGGAATAATCCCACTCAAAACCTCCGTTTATAACCTCGAAGCCGAATATCAGCTGCTTGTAAATTTCAAATAACGCTATAACCCCCCACACAATAGCGGATATGCATCTCACGGTCTTAT
>JAZSIW010000072.1:0-2115 GCA_045534025.1 Eubacteriales bacterium
AGATAGCGATGTGGAAGTTCAAAGATGAAAATCCACATCGCAAAACCACTGTTTTTTCTTTCTTTCACTCGCTTTTCTTCAAAATTGCACCTATATCAACTCAAAAGCCGTGTTTCGCTTAACGCCAAACACGGCTTTTTCCAGAGGCTGAAAGCGCCGCTTTGCGGCGATTTTATTTTTTGCTTATTCGTGTTCAGCAATCCAAGCTTCAACCTTGTTCTTGGCAATTCTCTTTATGTCTTCTGTAGGATAGGGGCTGTTTTCGCCGCCGTTAACATAAAGGAAGTAAGAACCGGTGGGAGTTTGGTAAAGGCTTTCTTCGTAACCTTCAGAATCACCAAAACAACCAACGCAAACCTTTTTTACAAGGGTAGCTGTTTCGGTATCATATTCGCATCTGCAAATCGTCTTTTTCATTCGTAAACTCCTTAATTTGTTTTTACAGTACTATTATAATATTCACAAAGCGTTCAGTCAACATGCATTTAGCAAGAAATAACAACCTCATTTGTGTTAAATTTATTATAATATATACAAAAAACGAATAAATACCGCATTAAATAGGGTTACTGTTCCTTTATTTCCAACTTAAGGCCGCATTTTTCCTTAATTCCGTAATGTAAAAAGTATTTATTTTCCATGGGTATCCATTCTTCAAAATACCGCTTTGCTATTGCAGGCGTGTTCCGTTTTAATATTCTTTTCCGTTGCAAATCTTTTTCTATATCCAAAAACACACACAAATCGTAATGACTCTCCAGCAAAGGGTGAGCAGAATACACGCCCTCCACAATCGTCAAGGCTTTTGGCTCTACATATACGGTTGGCATAAGTTCTTGCAAGGAACAACTGAATGGCCTGTAAGCCACGTTTTCTCCTGCCCATAACGGTGATAAAATTTCATTAAAAAAACGCTCACGGTCAAAATTTCCGCCTATCTCTGCAAGCCGTTCGTTGGTCCTTTGCTCGGGCCTAAGAAAATAATCGTCAGTATGGAAAACCGTGCAGTCATAAAGCTTTTCAAGCATGTTGCATAACGTGGTTTTTCCGCCGGCACTGCCTCCTTCTATGGCAATTCGCACGGCGCCTTTTGAAAGCATCTTGTCGATGTTGGCAAGCAGCGGAAGTAACCATACATACATATTGGATATTACACGGTAAGCGGGTTTATATGCAGCATTAAAAGCCGGAGAGTGATGCAGTGCCTTGTATCCGTCGAGTTTCCATCGTTTTGCAGCCTGCAGAAAGTCATCTGTAGAAAATGGTAGCTGACCGTCCTCTGTAAGCTGAAAAACGGCTTTCAGTTTTTCTTCAAGGTCGTGCACCGTACCCTTGTTTTCGGACGCTGACACATAAAACAGCTTTGCCAAGGTGCTTGCACTAAGTCCTTTTTTTAAATACGACAAACCTATTCTGCTGTAATCTCCGTCAAGTTGTTCAAGCAGAGGCCCACTGCAGCCGGAAGATAAGGCAAGTTCTTTTTCAATACGTTCAAGTACTGCTTCTACGTGGTCAACAGCATGTTCACAGCCAAACGTGCTTTGGTGCAGGAATTTAAAAAGATCCTGTATCTGTAATAAGGGGTATTTTTCAAAATGTGATAATACTAAAGATTTTGTTTTTTTGTTGTCCGGCACTGTTTACCTCCGCGGTTTTGTAGCTCTTCTACAAAAATTATAATAATTGGAACAAGCACTATTTGAACAATAATTCCCGGCACGGCGTTGATTATTGCGCCTGCCCAAAAATCCTTAAGGGTAAAAGTTTTGTTGTTTAAGACAAGAAGGACATATGAAACCGTTCCCCATATAATCCTGCCTAAAATCATAGAAGATAATAAATTGCAATAAATATAAATCTTTTTCTTTGGGAAATACTTGTGAAGCAAACCGCAGGAAACACCGTAGGCGGCAAGCTCAAAGGCCATACAGGCGACGCTGTGACCACCGACGTGGCCGCAAGCACCGAAGCGGACACGGCAGAGACTCCCGACGAGATCGGAGAGCCCTTTGAGCTGACCTTCACCTCCAATGGTGACGGCACCTGCAAGGTCAGCGACATCACCATCAACCTCGTTTGTCGGGAGAATTTTACCTTGACCATCCCCGCCACATC
>JAZSIW010000165.1:0-4594 GCA_045534025.1 Eubacteriales bacterium
CGTGGTTTGCCGGTAAGCTTAGCGCACTCCTCAAGCTGCGCCATTTCAACGGCGGACAAGTGATGGTTAAAGTTAATATTGCGGGGGTTTGTTGTAGGCCTACCCATTTTGGGGTTTTTGCCTTGTTTCTTATACTGTGACATCGGTGCCTCCTTTTTGTTTGTTCTAAAAAATATCGTTATCGTTCAATACGTATTCGCGAAGTTCGTCGAAGGTGGCGCAAGATTCCTTTGCAACATCGAAAGCGATGTCTAATTTGCCGTATGACGATTTGAGCGTCCATTTTGTGGTTGACTCGGTTACTGCGTAGGTTTTGCCGTTTTTCTCTATCATCATGTTTATTCCTCCTTGCATTCTTATTTACATTCTTTTACGAATTGCTGTTGCGTTTTGAAAATTTTGTGTTATAATAGGACTTACGAGAGGGGCGGTGGGAGCCGCCCACCCTCTGCCTTGAAAGCTACTTGCTTTCGGGTTTAGATTTGCCTTGCGGCTTCGGTTTTACAAGCGTTATCGTAACCTTAACTTTGTCAACAGTATCGTTACTTTCCAACGCTTTTGCCAAAGCTTGCAAGGCTTTTTCAATGTTATCCATTGCGTTTTTCTCCTTTCTTTATACTCGCTTGGGTGTTTCCCTTACTGTACCTTAATTATAACATCTGCAAGGGCAAAAGTCAAGGGGTTTTTGGAAAAAAGTTGTAAAAATTAAAAATATTTTTGCATTGAAAAAGCCGCCTTTTGTGGGCGGCCATTGTTCGTTTACGAACGCCTCAAAGTCTTCATCCGACACCGTATCTGCCCGTGCTGCTTCTTTCAGTTCCTTGCGAGCTTCTACCTCTTTTGCCCAAACCTCCTCTATGGGTATGCCTATCAACTTTGAAGAATGTTCAAGCTGTTGATGCCTTAATCTACAATACTTTGCCTTTTCTTTTTGTGATAATTCTCTGCCCATATATCATTCTCCAAGTAGTTCTGCAAGAAAGTTTCTATTTTCAATAACATCTGACATTGTGCCATCACCAAAATTGGAGTTAGCGTTCCCTATTGACAGTTCAAGGATAAGTATTGAAGCAGCTATGCCCTCATCGCCTTCGTACTTGGTACCGTAGAGATAGTCTACACCTAACTCCTCCTCCTCTTTCTTTTCTTGCTTTTCTGCCAATTTGCGTATTTCACCTAATTTGTCTTGAGCCTCGATAGCGTCTATTTCAAAGGCAATATATTGGTCTGCTACAGCAAGAGCGTTTAATCCGAGTTGATACATTCCATCGCTCATATCTTTAGGTTTTCCTCCGCAAGCAACGAGACAAATCAAAAAGGTGGCGAAGATAATAAGGGATGTTATTCTTTTCATACGCTCCTCCTTTGTTTTTTTGTATATTATCACAGCACAGTATAGTTTTTCGTAAAACGCCGCAAAAATCGGCTGTTAAATATCTTTTTTTTCAAAAACGTTGCAAATCGGGGCGAGAATTTGTGGCGGAGAGGGGTTTTAATGTTTACACCCTCCGTTTTGTTCGGGTGAAAAAGAAAAAGCCGCAGAAGCCAAAAAATGACCTCTGCGGCCCTGCTTCACCTCTCGGGAAACGGTAAGAAAATATTATAAGCTTAAATCAAGAGTTCGCTTAACAATGTAACCTTGAATAAATCCAAGCAATTCATAAGACCGGGCAATTTGCCCGATACACAAATCAAGCCTCTCGCGCAATGTGGGGTCTGCAATAAGCTTAAATATTTCTGCAAGTTCCGTTTCTGCTGTTTCGGTGTCTTGAATGCTCACATTTGCTTTTACTCCCATAGCGAGGGGGCTATCAGCAAGGGCGTAAGCAGTGGCTATATCTTCTTTAGAAACATTATACTGCCTTTTCATAAGCTATACTCCTTTCCGACAAAATAAATTATAAATTGTAATAAACCGAAAGGCAAGAAATTTAGGGACAAATAACAATATTTTTCTTGGAAAAACTGTTAAAAAAAACAAAAGGAGAGGAGGAGCCGGCCCTTAGTAGGCTCAGACTCCTCCTCTCTCCAAATAAACGAAAGGAAACGCCATGAAAAGCAAAAACACTATGTATAGTATAACATAATATTTTGTTTTTCCAATATTTTACTTGAAAAATCGCAAAAAAAAAAAAAAAAAAAAAAAAAAAAAAAAATAAAGCCCCTCTACCGTATGGCAAAGAGGCTTGTGCGCTTTTAAGACGCTTTTTTCTGGGCTCTGACTTGTTCTTCTATCTTGGCGGTAAGGTATGAGTTCACGTCTTCCGTCGTCTCTGACAAGAAATTTCGTGCCGCCGGGCTAAGAATAGACAATGCGGTGTTCTTAGCCCGCTGTAACGCTTCCGTCTGTGCTGCTTGGTCGAATGCGTTTCCGGTTTTAAGTGCGTCAACATAGGTTTGTGAAGTCGCCGCAACTGCTGTTGCTATTGCGTTGGTTATTTCGTCTAAGTACTTCTTTGTTTTTTCGTTCTCGCACTTAGCCGCCGTTTCTTCTTTTGCCTTGTTTATGTAGGATATGGCATAAGCAGCTAATATCGGTACCGCCGCCTTAATGACATCGTCTAAGATTACGGATAAAAGTTCTTTCATTATGTCCTCCTATTCTATGCCTGCGTCGTGTTTCAGAACAAGGGCGGCATCAAGGCTGTTGACCTTGCCGTCGCCGTTTGCGTCTGCCTTAGCAAGCTGTTCTTCGGTGAGTTCTGCGAGGCCCGCATCGTGCTTGAGTATCTGCGCTGCGTCGAGGCTGTTTGCTACGCCGTCGCCGTTTACATCGCCGGGTACTTCTTTAAGCTTAAGCCCTAAAGTTGCGGCAATGGCACGGGCGTCCGCTTCGGCAATCGCGTCAAGGTTGTTTATTATCCACTGTGCGCCTTCAACGGTGTCGTGGAATTCGTGCTCTATGAGTACTGGCACAATACCTTTGTTCGCCGGCTCCCTCACTTCGCCAAAATTCCATTCGTTATAGCTCCAAGGATAAATAGCGGGCTGTACAGCTCTGTTGCTCTTTATAGGACATATTGAGTTAAGCTCGGCAACAATACTGAGAGCAAGCTTTTTGGAAAGCTCAAATTTAGGGTGGTAGAAAAGGCAAGCGCCTTTTCCCTTTCCTCCGTTAGAGTGAAGCGCAACATAGATATCACATCCCATTTTTTTGGCTTCTTCCGGCCTGCCCTGGTAATCACGGCTGAGCGCAAACACGGTGGCGGGTATGGGGGTAACGCCCTCGTATTTTTTTAAAGCTTCTACAAGCTTAGGTGCAAGCAGATCCATTTGTTGCTTTTCATTATAGCCGGGTATAGCATACTGCTTATAATGATTTGCGGGGGAAATATAGACTTTTACATCTTTTCTTGACATGTTATAATACCTCCTCTGTCAATTCTTCGTCTTCTTCAACATATCTCGGGGTTGTTGTTTCGGTGTAAACCCTCTCGCTGTCTACAGGGTCAATAGCTTCGTCGTACTCCTCGCCGTCACGAGCTATGGTGTAAAGCTCGGAAACAGTGAGCACATACACGCTTTCGTCCGTTTTTCGCTGAATAGTCATAGTGTGCAAAGTGCCGTCGGCTTGGTCTGCAACAATGTCAAATTCTTGTTTTAATTGCTCAATTCGTTCTTGATATGTCATAGTTCAGCACCCCCTGTATATTCGCTGTAGGGTTTAATTTGCGCTTCGTATGTACTCCAATTCGTTGCGGCTTTGTATTCAGCTACAAGTGTAGCTTCATCAACAGTTTCGGGCTGAATGTATATTGTCCCTGTTCCGTTTGCTATAGGCGAAGATGAAAAGGCATTAGTAGAAGATAAAGTCTTAACTGTATCACCCTTCAATATTAAAGTTTCAAGCGAAGTACAGCCTGCAAAAGCACTTGAACCAATAGAAGCTACTGTTTCACCTAACATAGCTTTTTCGATATAGTCAAAATTGAAAAAAGCGCCCAGTGTAATACCTGTAGCCGTTGTTAGATTAATTACAGTTAATGGCTCTGTGCTATCGCCTAAATAAAAAGCACCACCGCCACTATATCCAAAAGGGTTAGCTCTTTCAATATTTGCATTTCTTGTAGCTTCAGCCCATTTGTCTATTGTACCTTTATAATGTACTTCATTTAAATTGTTGCAGTAGTAGAAGGCATAGTTAGCAAACGGCAAGCAATTTTCTCCCAACCAAATCTTCTTGAGGTTAGCGCACTCTCTAAAGGCATCACCACCACTAGCACCATTAGAACCATCAGCAATCATATTTTCGCCACTGTGCCACTCTTCAAGATTGGGGCTGTTCGCAAACCCAATAAACCTTGTTTGGGTTGATGGGAAAGATATTTTTTTACACTTAGCTCGGTAAAACTTAGTACCAAGTTGGCTAGAATTGCCATTGAAAGGCGTGACATCAGCATCCCCCCAATCCTCTGGGGTTATCTCTGCTCCCTCGGTGTATAGGAGTTCGAGAGGGTTGCGACAAATGTGAGAGCCTTCTATGCCAAATATCTCTTTTCCCTCAACAATGTTTTGGGAAACGAGGTTTTCGTCGCCCTTTACTACAATGTCGCCGTCTGTGTATACTCCTTTTCTTGCCACAATAACATCGTGA
>JAZSIW010000057.1:0-13888 GCA_045534025.1 Eubacteriales bacterium
TGTCTGCCATGCTTTCATCTTCTTCCTCGGAGGTGGTTTCCGCAGCACTTTCGTCTTCTTCCTCGGAGGTGGTTTCCGCAGCACTTTCGTCCTCTTCCTCGGAGGTGGTTTCCGTAGCGCTTTCGTCCTCTTCCTCGGAGGTGGTTTCCGCAGCACTTTCGTCCTCTTCCTCGGAGGTGGTGTGACCAAGCTCTTCGCTGCTTTCCTCGTTACCCGTGGCAACCTCCTCTTTAGGGTTTGTCATAAACATAAGCGTTGCCGCAACGCAAAGAATAACGGTAGCTATAATTACCCAAAACGCAGGGCGCTTGTAATTAAGCACCGACCTTATCCTGTTTTTTACCGCAACCTCACCAAAGGCAAGGGGACAAACACTTATCAACCTGCGGTGGGCGCTGCAGTTTATAAGAGCGTAGGAATAGGGCTTTTTGTACTCATCCCCAAGGCTTTTTATAACCTTTTCGTCAGCGGCAAGCTCTATATCTCTGCACAGCAGAATATATGATACCCACATAAGCGGATTATACCAATAAAGGGTAAGCAACAAAAATCCCAAAGGCTTCCACAAATGGTCTCCACGCTTAATATGCGCTTCTTCGTGGGCGGTTACATATTGCCCGTCCTCTTCACTTAAAGAAGAGGGCAGGTATATCTTGGGTTTTATAAGTCCCAGAATAAAGGGGGTGGATACATTGTCTCCGACCCAAACACGGCCTTTAATGTGCATTGCTTCCCTTACCGTGCGCCTTATCTTTATGTAGCTGACGGTGGCATAGATAAGCATTATGCCCATCCCTGCAAGCCATACCTTTGCAAGGACCGCCCAAATGTTGTTTTCCTCTTGGGCAGGCTCTTCCGCAGGTGTGTTTTGCACCTGTGTTTGGGGCGGATTAAGCGTGGGGGCATTAGTTTGCGTATTGCCTGCAGGCGGTATTATTATCAAATTGTCGCTGTCTGCCGCAGGTGGCGTATATACGGTGTCTGTGTCAGGTATATCGGTTGTGTTTTCATGCTCCATAACCACAGGCTCGGTATCCGGTACAAGGCTGAAGCTGCTTTCAATTGAAAAAGGAAGCAGTAGCCTAAGCCCTACCAGTGCCCACATAAGCACGGTAATAAACTTGGGGGTCTTTTTTAAAAACAGACGCAGTACTATAACCGCCAGTGCCATCCAGCTTGCCGTAATGCTTATATTAAGCAGTTTTACAAACAAAGCTTCCATTTTTATTCCTCCCCGTAGCTGTCAACAATCTGTCTTAGCTTTGATACATCCTCCGGAGAAAGTTGTTGATTTGAGGTGAACGCCGCCAAAAACGCAGGCAACGAGCCGTTAAAGGTTTCGTCTACGAATTTTACACTGCGTATACGGTAAAACTCTTCTTTGCTTAAAAGTACTTTAACCGTACCACCTTCGTTAACAAACAGCCCTTTGTCGCACAGCCTTTTAAGCACTGTGTAGGCGGTGGACTTCTTCCACCCAAAAATCTCCTCGCTTCTTTTTGCAAGTACGCCCGATGCTACAGGCGCACTATCCCAAATTAAATCTGCAAATCGGGCTTCAACTGCCCCTATATGCCATTCCATAAACAGACCTCCTTTCGTTCTACGTCTTGTAGAACAACTATATTCTACAACATGTAGACCGATTTGTCAATAGCTTTTTACAAAAAACAGAAGCAGAATTCCCCCTGCTTCCGTTTTTAACATATTTAATTACTCATGCAGTTGCTGCAATGCTTTGTGTAACCTCCGCGTTCTGCGTCCTCAAGGTCAACAAAATACACCCTGTTTTCTTCCTTGGGCAGACTTTCGCACAGTGTAGTGTGCAGTGTCCCGCTGTTTATATTACCGATGTATTTATAGTTCACGCTATCGTTACCCACGCCGTATTCAAAACGCAGATCCTGCCCGTCGCTATGGCATATAATATCTCCCAGCTTATCGGTACGCAGTACCTTTGTGTCGGCATCGCTCAGTCTGTCAAGCACCTCCTTGTGGGGATGTCCGTAATCGTTATCCGCCCCTGCGGAGATTATGGCATAGGTGGGCATCACTTCGCGCAGGAAGGCATAGGTGCTGGAGGAATTACTGCCGTGGTGCCCCACCTTAAGCAGGTCGGCAGAAAGATTACAGTCCGCATTCAGCATCGCCTGCTCGCTCTCTCTTTCCGCATCTCCCGTAAACAGGAACACGTTGTCGCCGTATTCCAAACGTAGCACTATGGAGCTGTTGTTGGCGTCACCGTGATCCGTTCTTGGCGCAATCACCGTAAAACGGCTGTTGCCAAGGGTATATACCGTGTCAAGCTTGGGCATCTCAAGGGAAAGCCCCTGCTTTTCCGCCGCCTTTTTAAAGTTGTTAGATGGCACGCTTTCCGCTTCCGTAACGGGTGAAAACGCTTTGCCTACCGTGCAGGCGCTGAATGCCGCCGTTATTCCGCCGATATGGTCCTCGTGGGCGTGGGTTCCTATAACATAGTCTAAATGCTCCACCCCGCGGGCCTTAAGTACGCTGTATATGCGGTTGCTGTCCGCCACGTTGCCGCCGTCGATAAGCATATAGTGCCCGTCGCACATTATAAGGCTTGCGTCTGCTTGTCCCACATCTATAAACATAACGTAAAAGCTGCTTTTAGAGGGACCGCTATCTTCTTTTTCAGTATCACTTTGTCCTGCAGACTGGCTTACATAACTGCTTTGACCCGACTCTTCCGTCAATTTTTTTGCTTCGCATGCAAAGCACGATATAAGTAAAAATATAAAAAATACAAAACAAACTAATCTTTTTGTCATAATAGCCTCCGAATATTTGATTAACCATAAATATTTTACAGCCGCAGGGCAATTATTGCAATAGTTTTTTTGTTTTTCTTGACAAAAGGTAATGCTATGTATTATAATAATCAAAGGATTAAAAATGGGGGTGTGGAGTCTTATGAAAAAACTTACTGTTTTGCTTTTCCTTACCCTTTTTGTCTTCTCTTTTTGTGCCTGCAAAAATGAGGAGGAAGCGCCTGCCCAAAGTGAAGAAAGCTCTGTGCAGGAGTACAGCGGTGCCCTCTATAAGTCGAGAATAGAGTATGAGGACGGCACATACACCCTTCGTGATTACAGGGAGGACGGCACTATAGCCGCCGAAAAGCTGTACGGCGGCACTTTTTTGAAAAGCGAAAGCTTTTATGACAGGGACGGGCAGATACAGCGCCAGATAAATTACAAGCAAAACGGTGACGTGCTTACCGATGTTTTGTACACTATAAACGGTAGGGAAGTTGTTGCCATGGGTTATGACAAAGACGGCACCTACACGGGTCAAACCGTCACCACTATTAACATAAACGGCTTGGTGGAAAGCGTTGTTATCCTCAACAAAGACGGTCAGCTGAACGAAGAGCATTTTTACGCTTACGACACGCAGCTAAGGCTTATAAAAGAGGAGAACATAAGCTACGAAAACGATATACCCTGTTCTACCGTTATTCAGACCCTTGACCCTGAAAGCGGCGATGTTTTGAGGGAAGAAGCGGTGCAGTATACTCCCTTCGGTACTTTTTTACTGCATGAGGTTTATGAGTTTAAAGATGATGAAATAATAATTGTTGAGAAATATGACGAAAACGGCAATCCCTTGCCTATAGAACAGTAGGTGTGCTTATGAAGAACAAAAAACTTTTAACGCTTGCTGTTTTGTGCGGTGCGCTGTTGCTTTTCGGCTGTGATAAAGAGACTGCTTCTGAGGAAAGCAAGACTGTGCAAGCAAATCAGCCGCAAACATTGCTTTATTATACGGACGGTTTGCGTTCCGACAATATATACGATGCTGAGGGCAGGGTGGAAGAGCGCGTTTGCTTCAATAAAGATGCACAGCTTATAAGCACTACCAGGTTTTCCTATCAATCGGACGGTACGTATATAAGAGAGTATAATAGTGAATATAAGCTTGTTTCCGAAAGCTTTTGCACTCCTAACGAGGGTACGCTTTACAATCATGTCTATAAGGGTGAGGGTGAGTACAGGTATTGCTATTTGGGCGGCGTGCTTTCCGAAAAGATAGAGTATAAAAACGGTAAGCCTTCGCTTAGCACCTTGTATGATTCTGACGGCACACAGACCAAAAGCGTGACTTATACCACCGATGGCGAAGTTTTGGAATATAAGCTTTTCAGCTATAATGATGCCGGTAAAAACATTCGGGTGGATGTTTACGATAAAGAGGACAAGCTTAAAAATTCTGTGGCGTACGAATATACGGCAGCCGGCTATTATTCATCGGTTACCAACCGTAACGGAAACGGCGATATAACGGCCCGTACGGAATATGTTTATGACGAAACAGGTAAACAAACGGCAGAGCTTGTTTATAAGTACGAGGACGGTGCTGCCGTAAGTTACGAAAAGTGGGTTACCGACGAAAACGGAAAACGTGTACTTGAGGGCAGCTATGACGCATGAGCAATTTGAAAGCCGTTACGACCTTTCTCATTGTTGTTGCTTTACGGGTCATCGCGCTATTCCCGCAGAGGAGTCTGAGGGGATAAGGCTTAAAATACAGGCAGAAGCAGAAAACCTGATTAATAAGGGCGTAGTGGTGTTCATAGCGGGCGGTGCTTTGGGCTTTGACACAATTGCCGCACGCACGGTTTTAGCGCTTAAAAGCAAATACCCGTTTATAAAACTTGTGTTGGCACTTCCCTGTGATAATCAGTCAGAAAAGTGGTCTGACTGCAACAAACGGATTTACGACGATATTTTGTCCGGATGCGATCTTGCACATTATGTTAACCGAGCTTACAAAAATGACTGTATGCGGCTTCGTAACGAATATATGGTAAAGCACGCCAAGTACTGTGTTTGCTATTTGCGCAAACAGTGTGGGGGTACAGCGTATACGGTTGGCTACGCAAAGCGCATGGAACGGGTCATTATATCTATTTAGTTTCTGCGCTGTTAATACTAAAGAATAGTACAGCTATATAATATTACTATTGAGAGGAATTTGACAATGAAAAGAACCCTTGCTTTTATCATTTGCTTGCTTATGTGTCTCAGCACTGCAGTATTTACCGTACCTGCAGGTGCAGAAGACCTTGGCAAAAACCTGCTTTTAGATGCAACCTACGTTTATGTGGAGGACAGTAACGGCTTTTTGAATTCCTGCACAGACACTTCCTGTACCGTGCTTAACGACGGTAAGGTTCGTGGTGAGGACGTGGAATTTGACGATATGTACGGTGTTCCCGGTACCACTGTAGAGCTTGTGGGTACCTACAGCTCCACTATAATTGAGTTCACCTTAAAAAACCCTTCTCATGTGAATTGCCTCGTTTTCCGCGGCGTTCGCAGAAACGGTAACAGATATCTTAATATTGTTGATATTCAGGTTGCAGGCGAAACAGGTTCATACAGCTCACTTTCTTTTGAGGAAAGCTCTGTAGCTATCCAGGATGCTCCCTATGCACCCGGCACTACCGACGAGCAGTATTTTGACATTACCGCCACATTTGCAGACACCGCCCTTGATGTTAAGAAAATTAAAGTAGAGCTTAATACCCAAGCTTCTTCCGGTTACAAATATGTTGTAAGCTTTGACGAGCTTGAGGCATACGGTTTCTCCACCGGCTCCTACAAGGTAGGCGGCACTATGGCTTTAAGCGGCAGCACCACCGTTGCTACAGGCAGCACCTTTACCGTTAACGCCTATGTTAACGCCATAACCGCACCCAACGGGCTTGTTGCTTGTGACCTTCCTCTTGTATACGACAAAACCAAGCTTCAGCTTGTTTCCGCAGAACCTATCGTTCCCGCAAATTGGGCAGGAAAAACCACCGATTTAAGCTCTGCCGACAAGAGTGCCGTACCCTGCTGGCTTAGCGTTGCTTGTACTGCTGACGACCTTTTGACTAATGACGCCTATTATGTAAAAGCAGATAACAGTTTGGGCTTTGCTCTCACCTTCAGGGCGCTTGCTGCAGGTGAAGCGGTTATCAGCGTAGATAACGATTTGGCATCCGAGACCTTTGTTTTGGCAGTAGATGCAGTTGGTTTTGTTAATTACGGCGTTACAGGCGCAACTCATACCGTAACCGTAAGCGGTGACGCAGTTCGCACCTACACCGTAAACTACAACGCAAACGGCGGTACGGGCGCACCTTCCGCACAGACTAAGATAGAAGGCGACGCACTTACCCTCAGCACCGTTGTTCCTACCAGAGACGGCTTTGTTTTTGAAGGTTGGGCAACAAGCAGTGACTTCACCGTTGTTGCATACGCGGCAGGCGCACGCTATACGGCAGACGCAGATGTTACTCTTTATGCTGTTTGGTCCGTTGACGATGCACAGCCTAACAAATATACCGTAAGCTATAACGCTAACGGCGGTACGGGCGCACCTTCCGCACAGACCAAGACCGAGGGCGAAGCCCTTACACTCAGCACCGTTGTTCCTACCAGGGACGGTTTTGTGTTTGCGGGGTGGGCAACAAGCAGCACCTCCACCGCTGTTGCTTATCCGGCGGGCGCACGCTATACGGCAGACGCAGATGTTACTCTTTATGCTGTTTGGAACAGCGCAGGGCAGGAGTATGCAGTGGGTGATGTAAACTATGACGATCATGTTGACAATATAGATGCGGCGTATGTGCTTCGTTATGATGCAGAGCTTACCGATTTCGATGCAATCACTCTTCTTGTTGCAGACGCAAATAAGGACGGTAATGTAGACAGTTTGGATGCGGCAACAATTCTTAAATATGACGCAGGCTTGATAACAGAGGATTTCGGTACAATCACAGTGGATTAAAAGAATATAGGGATCGGTTTGAGCCCTTTTATAATCTCCCCCCATGAAGCCTGTCGGCTTTATGGGGGAGCACAAAAAAGCAGCCTTCTTAAGGAAAGCTGCTTTTTTTGTTGTGGCGTAATATTTAATTGTCATCAAAAGAACAAATATACTCGTGCATGGCAAAGACTTCGGAAGAAACTTCGTTTATAAATCTTTCGGTGTTAATGCCTATGTAGTCCGTAAGCACTACCAAAAAGTAAGGCCTGTCCTCGTAAAATACAATGGCCGCATCGTTGGACGCATTTATGTCCATACCGTATTTGTGGGCAACCTCATACATATAATTGCCGCTTGCGTCCTTGGGCAAACCGCCTCTTATAAATTTGTTTTCGTTGGCTTCCAAAAGCAGGCTTACGTACCACATATAATCTTCGTCGCCGTTTTTGTAGCGGTTGTAAATATCTTTCCAACACTCGGTAACGCCCCTTGCGTTAAGCCAATTGCAGTCTTTATACTCAAATTTCGTACCGTAGCGTTCCTTTGCCCAGTCAAAAATATCGTAATAGGACCTTACATAGCTTTGAAGCATATTATAACCCGTGTTGTCGCTGTGCCAAACCACGTATTCTATAAGCTGTTTTACGGTAATCTTGTCACCAAACTGGAAATCATCGGGGATTTTGGTGGTACCGTCACGCTTGTTCCCCGGTGTGTAGGTATAAGCGTTGTCGTAGCTTTCCCTGCCTTCCTGTATTTCGTCAAATACCATCATCAGGTATTCGGCCTTTATAAGGCTCGCTCCCGCAAACATTCTGTCGGGATTATAGCTTACGGAAAGTCCTGTCTCCAAATCCACATAAAACATTGCACAGGCATAGGGTGCGCTGTCCAAGGTCTGCCTAATGGTGTCAAGATAGCCGGGGTCTATACTTTCAGGCAACGTAATACCGCAGTTAGGGTCGGGCTGTACCGTTGTAAGCGTTGGAGGGGGGCTTGTTTCTTCGGGCTTGCTTTCCTCGGCAACACTTGTTATCTCGCCGCTTTCTGTCTTAGATGCTTCCTCTTTTGTACAAGCGGAAAATGGCACTGCCAAAGCAAAACACAAAAGCAAGGCAAGTATTCTTCTTCTCATACAAAGGCCTCCGTTAAACCTTAAGGAACAGGTCCATAAGCTTGTAACCGTCCTCTAAGTATACGCCGCCTTCGTAGCCGCTCTTTTCGTCGTAAACCTCAATGTTGCCCTTGCGCTTCTGGTTGCTCTTGTAAATAACAAAGGGTACTGCGTCCAGGGTGTGGGTTCTTGCGGAGATGGGTGTGGGGTGGTCGGGTGTAAGCAAAATCTTGTAATGCTCTCCGGCCTTGTCCAGCTCGTTCATCATATAGCCCAAAATCTCTTTGTCAATAAGCTCTATGGACTTAACCTTGTTGTCCGCTTCGCCTCTGTGACCGCATTCGTCGGGCGCTTCTACATGGATGTAAACCAAGTCCTTGCCGTTCATCAGCTCACGCAGAGCCACGTCAGCCTTGCCTTTGAAGTTGGTGTCAATGTTGCCGGTTGCACCCTCAACCTCGGGTGCGTCCATCCCTGCGCAAAGGCCTATGCCTTTTATAAGGTCAACTGCGCAAACAACCGATGCGTCCAAGCCCGTCATATCCTTAAAGGAGGGCAAAGCAGGCTTTTTGCCGGGACTCCACAGCCACAAAGAGTTTGCCTTCTTCTTGCCTGCGGCGGCACGCTTTATGTTAAGGGGATGGTTGTTAAGGAAGTCAAAGCTTTCCTTCATCAGCTTAAGGAAGGGACGGCTTGTGTCCTTGGTGGGCAGATATGCCTTGACGGTCTCGTTAAGAATATCGTGGGGACGGGAGAAGTCGTAAAAGGGCGGACAGTTCTTCCAGATAAGGCAATGGCGGTAGCTTATACCGGCGTAAAGTCTGAAAACGTCGTTTGCAAAATGCTTGTTCAAGTCCTCAATAAGTATGCGTGCTTCCTCGGTGGGGATCTCGTCGGAGGAGTGGTCAAGCATGATCTTTTCTTCGTAAGGCTCGCCCAGGTCGGAAAGGGCAACAAGATTTGCACGTATGGCAGTTTCGTCCTCCGCCATATTTATGCCCATACTTACCGCTTCCAAAGGAGAGCGGCCCTTAGAATAAATCTCTGGGTTATAGCCCATAAGCGCAAGGTTTGCCGTGTCGCTTTCGGGGGTCATACTGCGGGGTACGGTAAACGCCCTGCCGTTAATGCCCATAGAGGCAATATAGTTCATATAGGGCTTGTTTGCCGCCGCCATAGGGGTCTTGCCGCCAAGCTCCGCGATGGGCAGGTCGGGCATACCGTCGCCCACAAGAATAATATATTTCATAAAACCAAGCATCCTTTTGGCGAAACGCCAAAGGATATACTCCTTTCATAAATATTCATCACAGTATTATACCACCTTTTGCCCTCCAAATCAATAAAAATTATAAAGTTTTTCCCCCTAAATACATTGACTTTAATTCTTTGCTGTTATATAATTAAATTGTATTAAAAGGCGATATGTGCCTTTTCGCAGGGAAAGGGTGAGGAGTATGGCAATTTACCGTATATGCGGCTTAAATGTGGAAATGTCCCCCCGATATAATGAGCTTTTGGATAGAGCCGCTCCATTTTTAATTAAGAACAGCGCCGCCGATATAAGCATAAAACTTGTGGATGGGGATGTGCAGGCGTTGGCACAGCAAACGGGTCTTTCCCTTCCTTTGGCGGAGTATCAGTTAAGCTGTGTGGAGTTTTGCAGACATCTGCTTTACTACAGCGGCTTTGTACTTCACGCTTCTGCGGTACTTTACAAGGACTTTGTGTATTTATTTTCCGCCCCCAGCGGCATCGGTAAATCCACCCACGCCGCCCTTTGGGTCAAGAACATAGAGGGGGCTGTAATTATCAATGACGATAAGCCGGCCATACGTATAATCGATGGCGTGCCCTACGCTTTCGGCACCCCTTGGTGCGGTAGTGGATACGTGCGCATAAACGCCTGCGGCGTTGTAAAGGCCTTGTATTTTTTAAGACGGGCAGAGTTTAACTACGTTAAGCCCATGGATAAAAGCAAAACACCTTATTTGCTGTTGGAGTCGATGATGCGCCCTGCAGACAGCGATGGTATGGATGCTCTATTCGGCAGTTTGCAAAGCTTTTTGGATAAGGTCGGTGTGCTTTCCTTGGACTGTAATATGCAGGACGAGGCGGCGTTTACCGCCCTTGCAGCGACGGAGGATGTAAAATGAAGATAAAGCAGGGCTTTGTTTTGAGAGAGCTTGGAGATAGTTATATCGTTGTGCCTACGGGTGACGCAAAATTACAGTTCAACGGTATGATAAGCTTTAACGGCACGGGTGCGTTTATATGGCGCTCCTTGGAAAAAGGGCTTGACCGAGAGGAAACGGTTGCCGCCCTTACAAGCACTTACGAAGTGGATAAAGCTACCGCCGCCGCAGATGTGGACAGGTTTTACGGCAAGCTTAGGGAGGCGTGCCTTGTTGAAGAATGATGACGTTTTCGGCTTGATAAAACAGCGTGTGGAAAGCGGCGCAAGGGCAGAGCTTACGGTAACGGGTATAAGCATGATGCCCCTTTTTAAGGACGGCGTTACGGTGGTGGAGCTTACCGCGCCCGCAAAAATAAAAAAATACGATATTGTTTTGTATAAACGTAAAAACGGGGCAGTTGTACTGCACCGTGTTGTAAAGGTCGCAAAAGACAGCCTTAACTGCCGTGGCGACAACGAGCTTGTTACGGAAAAAGGCGTGGACAAAAGCCTTGTGGCGGCACTTGCCGTAAGGGCGGAAACAGAGGGGAAGAGCCGCAAATTACAAGGCTTTTCACATCGGATGTACGGAAGACTGCGTGTGCTTAGGCGCACGGCATTACGGATATTTAGGGGTAAAAGAGGGTAAACATGACGCTAACGGAAAAAAACTTGGTTAAGGCTTATGCCGCCGCTTTGGCAGGCAAAACCTGTAATGCAGACTTTGCGGATGTTAAATCTGCAGAGTTTTTCCGTCTTACCATGTCGCAGGGAGCGGCAAGCTCTGTTTACTATTCTCTAGGTGCTGCGGATATACCCGCAGAGCTTCGCACAATGTTGGAGGACGCCCACAACAAAGCTGTGCTTTGGGACCTTAGCCGTGAAGAGGAGGAGAAGCGTGTCTTTGCCGCTTTTGACAAAGCAGAGCTTAATTATCTTCCCCTTAAGGGCAGTGTAATGCGTATGTATTATCCTTCCACCGATATGCGTCTTATGGGCGATACGGATATAATGATAGAGCGTTTTAACCGCAAGGACGCTAAAAAAGTAATGGAAAGCTGCGGATATAAAAAGACGGACTCTCACAGCGGGCATGATATATATAAGCACGAAAACGGCAATGTTTTCGAGCTGCATTGGAAGCCTGCGGACGATAGCGATTTTCACAAAACTTTAATGGAGAGAGCTTTGCCCGTAGGTGAAAAGGGCTTTAGACTTTCCCTTAATCTAAGTGATTTTTATATTTATATGCTATCCCATTTTGCCCGCCATGTACGCACCTCGGGCGCAGGTATACGTATGCTTGCGGATATAAAGGTATTTTTCTCCCGTTGCGGCTTGAAGCTGGACGACGGGTATGTAAAAGGCGTGCTGGAGTCCATGGGACTTGTACGTTTTGAAATACAGGTAAAGAAGCTTATACACTACTTGTTTTACGGTAATACCCCCGACGAGCTTACGCAGGACTTTGCTGATTACGTTCTTTCGGGCGGGGTTTTCGGCAGTGCAGAGATAAGTGCTGCCAACAAGCGTGGGGACAAAAGCAAATTCGGCTATTTTATCTCATCGGTGTTCCCGTCCTTAGGTGCGATGAAGGAAAGGTATCCTTTCTTGAAATATCTGCCCTTCCTGTTGCCTTTAATGTGGGTGTTCAGATGGATTTCTCTGCTTTTCAGGGGCAAAAAGCCTGCGGCACGCTATGCAAAAGGGGCGGCGGTGGATAAAGCTACCTTAAAGCGCAACAAACAGCTTATGACACAGTTGGACATAAAGCGCTATAAAAACGGAAAGCAACGTATGACTGCAGGCGATATTGCAACGGCTGTTATGCTTATTGTTGTGCTTGTGTTTGCCATTGTCTTTATAGGTACACGCCTTATGACTCCGGGTAGACACGGTGGCAAAACCTTATCGGAAGAAGAGGTTTTGCACCAATCGGAGGAGAGCTGTTCCGAGGAGCTAAGCGAAGACGGTTATATAGACGAAACTTCCGTCGATTTACCGGAGAGAGAATACGGCACCATAGCGTACAGAGACGGTTTGTATACGGGCTGGTTGGTCCAAGGTGTGCCTAACGGTACGGGCACCTTGGTCTTTAATTCCGGCGAAAGCTACAGCGGCAGTTTTTCCGAAGGTATGTTTAACGGAAACGGCGTGTATAAATATAACGACGGCAGCCGTTATGACGGTATTTGGTACGAGGACGAGATAAACGGTACGGGAACTTGGTATTTTCCCGACGGCGGATTTGTATCAGGTAACTTTTTTGAGGGTAAGCCTACGGGTGTGTGCGTTTACGAATGTGCCAACGGCGATATGTACGAGGGCACTCTTAAGGACGGCAAATGGCACGGCAAGGGTAAGTTCGTCTGGACAAGCGGTGATGTGTACGAAGGCGATTTTGTCATGGGTGTACGCCAAGGACAGGGCAAGTATCTTTACAGTAACGGAGACAGCTACGAGGGTGGCTGGATAAATAATGTGCAAAACGGTAAAGGCACTTATGTTATCGGCGGCAACAGCTATACAGGCGTCTTTGTGGAAGGCGTTTTGGAGGGCGAAGGTACTGCTGTATTCAAAAACGGTGACCACTATAAGGGCTATTTCGTGCACAGCGAATATAATGATGACGAGGCTGTTTTGACCTTTGCCGCAGGCGGTAGCTACAGCGGTGCATTTGAAAACGGCAAGTTTAACGGGTACGGCGTTATCGCTTATGCTGACGGCGATATGGTAAAAGGAGATTTTGTAGACGGATTTTTGCAGGGCGAGGCGCAATATTACTACGGCGACGAAGAGGAATGGCGTTCCGTTACTTATGTTGACGGTAAGCCTCAATAAGGTGTGTTTATGTCAAAAATTAAAGACTTTATAAAATCACATCCGCAAATATATTTGCTTGCTTATTGGCCCGTACACGGCATTTGGTACTCCCTATTACAGCAAACAACCATGGGGCGTGATCCTTTTCCCATAGTTTGTGCCTTGGACTATAACATTCCTTTTTGCGAATGGTTTGTTATTCCTTATGTCCTTTGGTACGTGCAGTTGAGCCTTCTTGGGATTTACACCTTTTTTAAGCGCCCTTCAAAATTCTTCAGACTGTCGGTGATGGTGGCAGGAGGCGCTTTTGTGTGTATGCTTATCTGCACTTTTATACCTATGTACTTTGACAGGGCGGGTATGGAGTCGTTCCCGCGGGAAAACCTGCTTGTAGAGGCAGTAAAGCTTATACGGGGCATCGACCCGCCCACAACGGTGCTTCCAAGCATGCACGTTTATGTAAGCGTTGCCCTACATATTTGTCTTTGCAAGGACGAAAAACTTGCAAAGCACAAGCTTTTAAATTATTTGTCCTTGGTCATGTGTCTTCTCATTTCCGCATCAACAGTGCTTATAAAGCAGCATTCCGTAATAGACGTATTGGCGGCATTTGCTTTGTTGCCGATAATGTATATAATAGCGTATGTCCCCAAATATTCCCGTTTAAGTAAAATTTTTATGGCAGATTAATAAAAGCGGGACGTAAAGAAATTAAATTATTATAAAGCAAAAGAATCGGGGTTGAATCCCCGATTCTTCAGACTGTCGAAAAAGTCCAGTTTATACTGGGCTTTTTTGCGTAAATGTGGTATAATGGATGCGGGTGATGAAAATGTTAGAAGAAAAGAGAAATAACAACCATAGAAACGATGGTGAAATAGTAAGCCTTGATATGTTAGTACCAAGGTTCCATCTGCTTAGGAAAATAGACAAAGCCATAGATTGGAAAAAGATATATCCCATAGTAGAAAGTAAATACAGTAAAATAGGTCGTCCAA
>JAZSIW010000015.1:0-12298 GCA_045534025.1 Eubacteriales bacterium
TTGGCAATGCAAAAACAATCAGGTTACGGAAGTAATTAAAGGTGAAATCGGCTGGTATTACGAAGAGCATATAGCGGGGCGCTTGGAGCCTATATTGCAAATGCACGAAAAAGAACAAATTATGCATGATTTTTTAGAGTGCTGCCGTCAGGCCTTAAGCTAAGCTTTTGCCCGTGTTTTAATAAGACATCGGAGTGTCAATATGAATAACAGAAAATGTGCATGCTGTAATTTATACGAGTTGCCCCATGGAAGCGTGTTTGAAATTTGCCCTGTTTGCGGATGGGAAGATGACGATTTGCAAAACGAGCAGCCGGATTTTGAAGGAGGAGCAAACGAGCTTTCACTAAACCAAGCAAGGCAACTGTTTAAAGAAAAGCAACAATAAGAAAGCGCAATAGATAAAAAGATATTCTGCCCATTGCTTAACAAGAAAATATACGAAGGTTACTGTTGGGAACTGCGTAATATCGGCACCGACCATATACTGCTTGAAGGTGATGTTGTTCAGGATTTGGACATAGCCCTAAACATCTGTATAAAGTGCGGCAGGTACGAAAGCTAAAACAAAAAAAGCAAAACTGCAAAAAGAAGGCGAGAGTATATGCTGCGCTTAACAAACATAAGCAAAAGCGACGGATTTATTTCCGCAAACTATTATCCCGAGGGAAAAGAGCCTTTCGGATTTGTAAAGATTTCCATAGAAAACTGTGAGATTGTTGAAAGTGCGGTTACTCCCTATGATTATCCGTTTAATATTTATTTGAGCCACGCGATAAAGGCGCTTGAAAGGTACAGAGATTCCGACAATGTGCCTTCAAACGAATTGGTAATGTGGTATTAACAAAAAAGGACATGCCATTATGAAGCTTAAATATATCGGTCCGTCCTTTGGGGTAGACAGTTTAACAAACGGCAAAGTATACGAGGCTGTTTTTGATAACGGCATGTACAGAGTTATTGATGACAGCGGCGAGGATTACCTTTATTCCGTCGATAACCCCGCCCCTCTTGACGGCAGCAGTCCCGGCGGTAAATGGGTTATAATTGAAGAGTAATTAAACCTATCCAAAAAAAACAGCACCCGATAGCCATTTTCGGCTTCGGGTGCTATTCTTGACGGGGTCCCCGCGAAGTCGTCAGACTTCGTGGGGTGATTTTACAAATTAAATAATATCTTCCACTTTGCAATCAAGGGCGTAACAAAGGGCATCCAGCGTTTTGGTGCTTATAGCTTCGCCCTTCTTTATGCGGTGCAAAGTGTTTGCAGAAAACCCTTGTTTGAAAATCAAATTGTACTCGGTTATTCCCTTTTTAAACAGCGTGTCATAAAAAGGCTTGTAACTTATCATTTTTATCACCGAAACAATTTTATCATACTCAACCTCTTGACAATACTCAATTTATTGAGTATAATGTGCGTACATGAGACCATTATATAGCTGACCGGAACAACGTTTTTTAAATAGAAATTATAGCAGGAGGTTTTGATGGACAATTGTAACAAAAAAGCTATTAACAAACAGCATCTTGCGGCATTCTTGGTAACGCTGTTTGCCGCGCTGATAATGGTCGCGTGCTTGTTCCTACCCTATTCATCAGCCACAGGAGACCACGCCCAGTGGATAGATGAGCACCCCGATATTGTTGCTTCAGAAAAAATGGATATGACATATTCGGAGGCAAAGCACCTTTCGATGGTAGAATACGCAACCGGTTATTTTGTGCTGCGGAACGAATTGTGGGGCAATTCTTTTGATGCTATTGTCGGAACGGTTATTTATGTTGGTTTAGTCATGCTTATCGGTGCGTTTTCGCTGACAGCAACGGTTTTTGCAATTTTGCGAAAGCCTATTGCCGCAATAGTGTTCACTGTACTTGCTTACGGTGTGTTTGCTTTACAAAATTGGGATTATACTGATAGAGGTGTTATCCCCAACAGTTCATACGATTGGGGCTTGGCGCACACCCTCTTCCCCTTAGCAGCGGCAATAACGGTGGGCGGCGCAATTTGGACTTTGGTACTAAAGCACAAAGCAAAAAAGCAATTAGCTGACTCCCAAGATTACACAAATATTATAATATAAAAGACTGAATTTAATACAAAAAGTCTTCCCAAAAGCTACATGGGAAGACTTTTTCATTATTTACAAATCTCGTATATCTCGCCCTTAGGCACGCCACGGTCCTTGGCGGTCTTTTTTATTGCGTCCATCTTGGAAAATCCGAGAGATATATAATGCTCCACATGGGTTTCCACATCCATATCCGCCCAGAAGGCATCCATATTAAGCACTTCTTTGTCTGCGCCCTCAATAACCAGCGCAAATTCACCTTTGGTGGGAATTATCCCCTCTGCCAACTGCTCGGACAGGTTGCGGAGCTTGGTGGCACAAATCTGCTCGTTAAGCTTGGTAAGCTCACGGCAGACGGTAACACGCCTGTTGCCCAAGGCTTCGTAAAGCGCCGCAGCATCCTTCTCAATGTCGTGAGGAGTACAGTATACTATAGCCGTACGTTGCTCCTTGGCAAGGGCTGAAAGTCTTTCTGCCCTCTCCTTGCCTTTATCGGGCAAAAAGCCTTCAAAAACAAACCTGCGTGAGGGGAGTCCCGAAGCGGAAAGCGCACATACCGCCGCACAGGGGCCTGCCAAGGGCACTACCGTAACGCCTGCATCAAGGCAACAACGCACCGCCTCCTCGCCCGGGTCGGAGACAGCGGGGGTGCCCGCATCGCTGATAAGTGCACAGCTTTCGCCCATAAGCAGTCGGTTTGCTATATATTTTGCGCTTTGTCTTTTGTTATGCTCGTGATGGCTGACAAGCTCTTTTTTTATATCAAGCAAAAAAAGGAACTTGCCGCCTACCCTTGTATCCTCGCACACAACAAAATCCACACTGCGCAGTACTTCCTCCGCCCTTTTGCTTACGTCGCCCATATTGCCTATGGGGGTGGGGACAATATAGAGTGTACCTGCCATAGCTTATGCCTGCGCCTTCTTCTTATGCTTTTGACGGCGCAAGAACAAATAAAACTTGGGCATACAGTTTACAAGGAAGTTTTTAAGTCCGTTACGTACGGAAGCGTATCTGTCATGTATCCAAACCCTGCGCTTGTAGCTGCCTACGCTACGCTGGGTTATAGCCTTATCAAGGCGTTTTTCCATACGTTCGCCACGCTTGCCGCCGATGGCAAACGCCTTTTTATAGCGCTTTACGTAGTGCATAAAGTACGCCTCGATAAACAGCACCTCATGCTCGGGGAAGTCGGGCTGTACCAAGGGCACACGGGTATCGGGGGAGATAACCTCAGGCAGGAAGCCTGCCTCCTTGGCGATATCGTGGAGCTTGGTGCCGGGGTAAGGGTAAAAGATGTTGGGGATAACCCTGTCGCTCTTCATACGGGCGTTAAGCTTTATTGTTTTAAGGGCACGCTCTATAGTCTCAAAAGGCAGACCTATAATATTATAAGTAAGCTGAGCTATGCCGTATTTGTGGAACCACTGACTGCAGTTTATAAGCATCTCGTCGGTCTGGAAACGCTTGAGGTACTTAAAGCGCATCTCCTGGTCGCCGCTTTCAAGCCCCATATCGATGGTGTAGAAGCCCGCTTCCTTCATCTTGCGCACGGTATCCTCGGTAAGGATATCGAAGCGGATATTACCCGTGCAGGGCAGGTTTATTTCCTTCTTATACAGCTCGATAAAGGTATCGAACCAGTCGGGGAACATATTAAATATAGCGTCACGGAAGTTGATGTACTTTATGTTGGGATACTTGGAAAGCAAGGTTTTAAGGTAAAGGATTGCGTTTTCGGGGCTACGGAAACGGGCGTATATCTTTTTGTTGGGATATACCTTGCGGAAGTTACCGTTGCCGCAATAGGTGCAGTTGTAGAAGCAGCCGCGGCTTACAACAACTATTGCCGTGTCTACCTTTACGCTTTCAAGGTTTGCGTAGTCGAACAGGTCAAAGTCCGGAATGGGCAGTCTGTCAAGATCCGCAAACAGGGGACGTACGGAATTCTTTTTGATACTGCCGTCGGGAAGCTTGAACCACATACTCTCAATGTCGGTGTAATCTTCGCCCGCACTCATCTTATCACAAAGCTCAAGGTTAGCATACTCGCCGTCGCCGATGCAAACGCAGTCCACACCGTCCACCGCAATAACCTCTTCGGGCACAAGGGTACAATGATAACTGCCGCAGGTTATAAACACGTCGGGATAAACCTCTTTAGTCCACTTTATATACTGCTTGCAGTCGGGAAATGCGGTGGTTCGGATAGAGAAGCCGATAATATCAAACTGCCCCTTTGCACGAAGCTTGTTTTTAAAATCCTCTTCCTCGTGCAGATACAAAAGATGAAGCAGCTCTACACCGTGGCCCGCCTGCTTGAGCACGGCGGAGATAGATGCCAAGCCCTCGCTGTAGTTACCGCCGCTCTGCTTTGACTTTAAATCCCTGTCGGTATAGTCGGGGTACACCAACAGCATTTTTGCTTTTCTGCCCTTTAAATCTATCATAAATATTTACCCTACCTTTCTACTTTGCATCAAACCAGCTTTTACCTGTGTGGGCATCCGCAACCAGCGGCACCACACCAAGCTTTACCCTGTTTTCCATTTTATCTTTAAGGATGGCCGCTGCGGCTTCTGCCTCCTCAACGGGGGCTTCTACTATCAGCTCGTCATGTATCTGAAGTATCAGCCTTGCCCTTAGTCCTGCGGCTTTAAGGGCGGCATCGGTCTCTACCATAGCCTTTTTGATTATGTCTGCGGCGGTACCCTGTATGGGTGTGTTCATCGCCACACGCTCACCAAAGGCTTGCAAGTTTCTGTTTTTCGCCTTAAGCTCCGGTATATTTCTGCGGCGGAAGAATGCCGTGCTTACATATCCGTCCTCTCTGGCCTTCTTTACGGTTCTGTCCAGATACTCCTTTATTGCAGGATGGCTTTTGAAATAGTTATCTATATAAGTCTGCGCTTCCTTACGGCTTACGCCTATATCATCTGCCAAGGAAAACGCACTTATACCGTAGATCACGCCGAAGTTAACTGCCTTTGCACGTTTTCTCTGCTCCTCGGTAACACTGTCTACAGGCACGCCGAACACCTTGGAGGCGGTTGCGGCGTGTACGTCCTCACCGTTACGGAAGGCCTCTATCAAATTCTCATCACCTGAAAGATGGGCAAGCACACGCAGCTCTATTTGGGAATAGTCAGCATCTATAAGAACCATCCCCTCCTCCGCCACAAAGAACTTGCGGAACACCTTGCCAAGCTCCGTCCTCACGGGAATATTCTGCAAATTGGGGTCTACGGAGGAAAGCCTGCCCGTCATGGTCAGGGTCTGCTTAAAGGTGCTGTGTATCCTGCCGTCCTTTGGGTCTATCGCCTTAACCAAGCCGTCCGCATAAGTGCTTTTAAGTTTCGAAAATTGTCTGTAGCTTAGTATTAAATCCACTATAGGGTGGTAGCGGCGCAGTTTTTCCATAACGTCCGCGTCGGTGGAATAGCCGCTTTTGGTCTTTTTAAAATGGGGCAGCCCCAACTTTTCAAAAAGTATAACCCCAAGCTGTTTGGGAGAATTAATGTTAAACTCCTCCCCTGCCAGCATATAGATGGCTTGCTCTGCCTCTTCCATACGCTGTGCCAAAAATCGGGAATAGTCCTCAAGCCCTTCACGGTCAACCTTGACGCCTACACGCTCCATCTCCAAAAGCACGGAGGAAAGCTTAAGCTCGATATGATACCAATGCATAAGCCCTGCAACTGCCGCCTGCTCCAAAAGTGCCTCCTCAAGGACAGGCAACATAAGCGTTTCCCTCTTTGGGTCTTTTTCCCCATCAAACAAGCCCAGCGCCTTCGCCGCCTTTACAGGCGTGCTTTGTCCGCCCTCAACAGGGCTTACCAAATAAGCCAGCAGAGATACATCACCAAGAGGCGGTCTGATGTCAAAGCCCGTCTTCCGTGCTTCCTCTGCCGTTTCCTTATAGCTCCAAAAAACGCTTTTGCCGTCTACCGATGCAAAAAAGCCCTCTGCACCCTCAAAGGGGATACAGATATTCGCACCCTTGCCGTCGGTGGCATGAACCGTAGCGTTACACACATATATATATACTTTATCGGCGGTCTTGTATTCTTTTGCCGCCGTGTTTGCATCCAAGTCCTTAAATTCCTCTTCCGCTATTTGGGGTGTGTTTTCTTCGGATTTAAGCCCCAAGCGCTCGGCTATACCGCTAAGCTCAAGGGTTTGGCAAAGCTCGAAAAGCTCCTTATCCTTACGCTGTATAAGGCAATCCTCTATTGTTAAATCCAAGGGTACTTCTTTGCAGATAGCCGCAAGCTGTTGGCTTAGGAAAGCATTGTCTTTGTCTGCACGGAGCTTTTCGCCCACACTGCCCTTTATCTCCTCCACAGCGGCATACACGCCCTCAAGGCTACCGTATTGTGATATCAGCTTAAGCGCGCCCTTCTCCCCTATGCCCTTAACACCGGGGATGTTGTCGCTGCTGTCGCCCATAAGTGCTTTTACATCCACAAACACCTCGGGCTGTACACCGTACTTTTCGTTAAATGCGGCACGGTCAAATATCTTCGTCTCGTTGGTGGCGGCAAGATAAACGGTGGTACAATCGTTTATAAGCTGAAGACTGTCCTTATCGCCGGTAACAACCACACATTCCGCACCTGTGGCGCAAGCCTTTGCCGCAAGGGTGCCGAGGATGTCATCTGCTTCGTAGCCCTCTTTTTCAAGGACCTTAAGCCCCAAAAACTCCGCCGCTTGCTTGGCGTAGGGCAACTGCGCCGCCAAATCATCGGGCATACCGTGGCGGTTTGCCTTATAGCCGTCGAACATTTTATGTCTGAAAGTAGGCGCACGCAGGTCAAAGGCAACAGCGCCGTAAGCCGCATCGCCGCACATCTTCAAGTTTTTAAGGATAATATTAATAAATCCGTAAACACCGTTGGTGGGAATACCCGTAGCGGTGCTTAGGGGGCGGATGCCGTAATATGCTCTGTTAAGTATACTGTTACCGTCAAAAATAACTATTTTGGCCACAGACATTACTACCTCCCCAAATTAAACAGACTAAACTGATTATATATTAACACCCTTTTCGGTTTTTGTCAACAAAAAGGACTTGCATTCCTACTTATAATTTGCTATAATTTGCGTATAAAATTCACTTTTTTAAGGAGGATATTATGGAACTTAAAGGTACAAAAACAGAAAAGAATTTATGGGAAGCTTTTGCGGGCGAAAGTCAGGCAAGAAATAAGTATACCTATTTTGCCTCCGTTGCAAAAAAGGAAGGCTACGAACAGATAGCCGAGATATTCCAGAAGACGGCAGATAACGAAAAGGAACACGCAAAACTTTGGTTCAAGGGACTTGGTGAGCTGGGCAACAGCTCCGAAAATCTGCTTCACGCCGCAGAGGGCGAAAACTATGAGTGGACCGATATGTACGACCGCTTCGCTAAGGACGCAGAGGAAGAGGGCTTTACCGCACTTGCAGCACAGTTCCGTATGGTTGCCGCTATAGAAAAATCCCACGAGGAACGTTACCGTGCACTGCTTAACAACGTGGATATGCAGGCAGTGTTTGAAAAGAGCGAGGAAACAATGTGGGAATGCCGCAACTGCGGTCACTTGGTAATAGGCAAAAAGGCACCCGGTGTATGTCCCGTTTGCGCACATCCCCAAAGCTTTTTTGAAATCAGAAAAGAAAACTATTAATGAATCACCCCAAGAAGTCTGACGACTTCTTGGGGACCCCGACAAAAATATACAGAGGGGCTTCGGTCCCTCTGTTTTTATACGGCAATCCACACAAAAAGAAATAACCCTTGACTGCTTACTTTGTTTCTGCAATCAAGGGTTATTTCAGTTCACTTTTGGTATCCAGCATCATTGGTTACCTCTCTTTCTGTCGTTTGCACCGTTTGGCTTTTTCCCGTCCGCTTTTGTCGTAAATCTATGTTAACCTTAGAAATATTTTACTGATACTTGAAAAAGTTCGACAAAGCGGAAAGCCTGTTAAAAGCTCACCCAACGGTGTAAATACATCTTCCTTCCCCATCTGTGTAACAAGCATCGCGTTGCTGTATTTTTACGTATTTTATAGAAATGATTGGTGAAAGGAGTTTAAGACTACTTGCTTGTTACTTTGGGGTTCCGTCTTGCTGTGTTCATTGGACTCACCCTTCCTGTGGCTTTATAATAACACAGTTCCGGCCCAATTACAATACACATTTTATACAAAATTAACAAAAACCTTTTGTGCAAAGCGCAGAACCTTAGCGAAATCGCCCTAAAAATTACAAATTTATATTGACTTTTCTTTATGATTTGTGTTATAATTAAGGTGTTGGGGCTATGCGTGGATGCGCATAGCTTCAGACCGCTGACAAAGGCACAGACCACGAAAAAAAGAAAAATATAATTACACACAAAGATGAAAGGTCAGGGACGCACCCCTGACTTTTCTGCATTACATTGTATTTTTTCGTTCAAAACGAACCTCGGCTCACAGTACATTGGTACAGTTCTCGCCTCGGTTCGTCTTGTCTGCACTCTTTCTCAGCACTCTGACAAGCTGATGACAAGTTTGTCATCAGCTTGGGGCTATGCGCGGATGCGCATAGCTTTTGTTATGCTTTATCCGCAGCCAATGCTTAAATACAACAAAAAAAGAAATGACCCTTGACTGCCTCCTTTGTTCCGCAGCCAAGGGTCATTTCAGTTCGATCTTGTTATCTAACTTCATTGGTTACCTCTCTTTCTACTGTTTGCACCGTTGCGTGTCCGCCTGTAACGCCGCTTGTACTTTAACGATAGTTAAACGTTCTTTTAAGTAAGAAAAAACTGTCGGCAAATTTCAGAAACTTCCAAACGGTGTAAATACATCTTCCCGCCCCGTTTGTTGCAACAAGCGTACCGCCTAAACAACTTTATTTGGCTTTTTGCCATGAGCGGCGGCAACTACCTGCCTGTCACTTTGGGGCTCTGTCTTTTTGTGTACATTGGACTCACCCTTCCTGTGGCTTTATAATAACATAGTTTTACCTCGAATTCAATACACATTTCATACAAAATACACAAAAAGTTTTTGTGCAAAGGGTAGAACGTTAGCAAAAACGCCCTAAATATTGCGATTAGGTATTGACTTTTTATCATTTGCTCTGCTATAATTAAGGTGTTGGGGCTGTAAAAACTTCGTTTTTTTTACAGCCCCTTTTGTTTTGTTTGTTATAATGCGGCATTTTCGCCCGCAAGCGCGCCTGTAGAAAATGCTATTTGCAGGTTATAGCCGCCCGTGTATGCATCCACGTCTATAACCTCGCCCGCAAAAAACAGGCCGTTTACCAGCTTGGACTCCATAGTGGAAGGATTTATCTCCTTAACGGAAACACCGCCCGAGGTAACTATCGCCTCGTCGATGGGGCGCTTGCCTATTACCGTAAACTTCAACCCCTTGATAAGCTCCACAAGGGCACGGCGCTCCTCTTTAGTAACGGAGTTTACCTTTTTGTGGGGTGCTATGCCGCTTTGGCGCACAACTACCGGGATAAGCTTCTGGGGAAGCAGCGCACCCAAGCTGTTGGCAAAATCTTTATTTTTCGCTTCTTCAAAATCACGTAGTATGCGCTTATCAAGAGTATCGCTGTCCAGCGCAGGCTTTAAATCTATGCGCCCTTCCACTCCCGCGCAGTCCCCCAAATGAGAGGAAGCGGAAAGCACCAAGGGACCGCTTATGCCGAAGTGGGTAAACAGCATCTCACCCTGTTCGCCGTAAAGCAATTTGCCTTCCCTGTAAAAGCTTAGGTTAACGTTTTTAAGGGAGAGCCCCATACACTCGACACACCAAGCCTCTTTTGTTACAAGGGGCACCAATGAAGGACTAAGCGGGGTTACGATATGCCCTGCCGCTTCTGCAAAGCGATAGCCGTCCCCGTCGCTGCCCGTACGGGGATAAGATGCGCCGCCCGTGGCAACGACCGCGCTTTCACAAGGGAAAACTTTGCCGCCGTGAAGCACTACCGCCGTTACGGCGTTTTCTTTTATTTGGATGCTTTGGGCTTTGCCGTGTATAATTCTGACGCCTGCATCAACACACGCCCTTTTAAGAGCTTCGGAGATATCCGCCGCCTTGTCGCTGACGGGGAAAACACGCCTGCCACGTTCCACCTTAAGAGGAACACCAAAGCCCTCGAACAGGGCCATTGTGTCCTCGGGCGTTAGGTTGTTAAGCGCTTTGTAAAGAAAACGGGGGTTAGTGGGCACGTTTTTGATAAACTCTGCCACGTCGCAAAGGTTCGTCACATTACAGCGTCCCTTGCCCGTTATGTTTATTTTTTTGCCGCAGAAATCATTTTTTTCTATTAATGTTACCGCAGCACCGCCGCAAGCGGCAAAATACGCCGCCATCATTCCTGCCGCACCGCCGCCGATAATGCAAACTTTCTTCATAAAAGCACCGCCTCCTGCGACATTATACAGCCAAAACGGAAAATTTGCAAGCACCTTATTGTAATCCCTGCGGTTTTGAGTTATAATTGTAACCAAAGCATTGCGTTTCAGCCCTTTTGGGCTGGTTCGGATTGCAATGCTTTGGCTACCGTTTGGAGGTGTTTTTTTATGAAAAACAAAAAATACTTACTTTTTGATTTAGACGGCACCGTTACCGACTCTGCCCCCGGCGTTATCGCTTCGGCCGTCTACGCCATGGAAAAGCAGGGCGTACCCGTGCCCGACAGCAGGACTATGGCAAAGTTCTTGGGGCCGCCCCTTAAATATTCCTTTATGACTTACGCAGGCATAGAAGAAGAGCGTGTTGAGGACACCATAAGGCTGTACCGTGAGCATTACAGGGTAGACGGCATATACAAAAACAGCCTGTACCCAGGTGCGACAGAATTTTTAAAAAAGGCCGTGTCTTTGGGCAAGGTGTTGCTTATCGCCTCCTCCAAGCCAAAGCCTTTTGTTGAAACGGTTTTGGAATACCTTAAAGTAGCCGAGTATTTCAGCCATATCTCCGCCGCAAGCTTCAGCGACGCACACCTCAGCAAAGCCCTGATTGTAGCCAAAGCCATGGAAATGGCGGGCGCTACAACAGAGGACTGCGTTATGATAGGCGACCGCTGTTACGATATAGAAGGTGCGGCGTCTAACGGCATCCCATGTGTGGGAATAGTGAACGGCAGCATATTTGAAAAAGAGCTTTACGAAACAGGTGCCGCCGCAATTGCTGCCGATTATTTTGAACTTGACAAAATTTTACTGTAATTACATTCCCAAAGTCTGCGTAAAATAGAGGTAAAGGTGCAAAAAAGCAAAAAAATCTATTGACAAGCAAAACCTGTTATGGTATTATATGGTAGTTGATATGGCTTTGTCTATCAATAACCATTTTTCATCAGCAAAAAATTATAACAAAGAAAGGAAAAAGAAAGATGAAAAAGCTTATCGCATTTCTTCTCGCATCCCTGATGGTTGCTTGCTGCTTCGCAGTTTCCGCAAGCGCAGACACCAACCTTATTGCAGGTCGTCAGGACTATACCCTTGTATCCAGTGACGGCACGATTGCTTACAGAGCATACTCCTCCTGTGACCACCTTTGTCCTCCCACCGAAGGTACGGACTTAGGTCTTTACAGCGGTCAGCTTACCGACGGCGAAATCCGTATCGGTACTGAAGACAGCCTTATTCCTACCGACGCAGCTATAGGCATTACCGTTGAACTTGACGGTACTGACAGAGTTCACACCTACACCTTCCCCCTCGGCGCACAGAAGAGCGTTTCTTCCGTAGTTGTTAAGGTTGCTAAGATTTACGGCAACCGCGGCGCTAACATTGTTGGCATCGAAGTTTCTGATGACAACGCAACTTGGACTGCTGTTGACTTTGCAGTTTCCATCGCTCCCGTTCCTTACACCGGTCAGGGCAACGCTAACTACGGCGTTGAAGGCGCTGCTGAAGACATCAGAGATATGTTCTTCGACATCACCGCTTCTTTCTCTACTGTTAACGCTTCCTACGTTAAGGTAAGCCTTGACACTTCCAACCCCGACCAAGCAGTATGCTATATCAAGAACGGTAGCGAAGAAACCGGCTACAGATATGACAAAGGTTTTGTTCTTTCCTTCGACGAAATCGAAATCTACGGCGGCGAACCCGTTGCTGACGAACCCATCGTTGACGATCCTTCCGAATCCGATCCCGTTGAAGATCCTTCCGAATCTGATCCCGTTGAAGATCCTTCCGAATCTGATCCCGTAGAAGATCCTTCCG
>JAZSIW010000128.1:0-20893 GCA_045534025.1 Eubacteriales bacterium
CATCATGTCGGGGGTAGCGATGATTACGTCGAAGTCGAACCAATTTTCCTTCTGGATCTTCTGTACGTAATCTTCAGCGCCTACATAGTCGGAGCCTGCTTCTTCAGCAGCGGTAGCCTTGTCACCCTTTGCGAAAAAGAGGGTTCTAACGGTCTTACCTGTACCGTTGGCAAGTACAACAGCGCCTTCATCCTGTTGGTCAGCGTGACGGGAGTCAAGACCCATTCTGAAGTGAACTTCTACGGTTTCGTCGAATTTAGCCTTTGCGATATCGCAAACGATACCGAGAGCTTCTTCGCTTTCATAAATCTTGGATTTGTCATAAGCCTTAAGGCTATCTACATACTTCTTACCTTTAGTCATTTCAGAGCCCTCCCTTAGTCTACTACGGTTACGCCCATGGAGCGAGCGGTACCTGCGATCATGCTCATAGCGGTTTCGATGGATGCCGCATTAAGGTCGGGCATCTTGGTTTCTGCTATTTTACGAACCTGTTCCTTGGTTATCTGAGCAACCTTGGTCTTGTTGGGAGTGCCGGATGCGGTTTCGATGCCGCAAGCCTTCTTTATAAGAACTGCTGCAGGAGGAGTCTTAGTGATGAAAGAGAAGGAACGGTCAGCATAAACTGTGATAACAACAGGAATGATAAGACCGATGTCGTTCTTTGTTCTTTCGTTAAACTCTTTTGTAAACATAGGGATAGCAACACCGTACTGACCCAAAGCAGGACCGATAGGGGGCTGAGGAGTTGCCTTACCTGCAGGAATTTGAAGTTTGATATAACCTATAATCTTCTTTGCCATATTCTACACCTCCGTGGTAATCGTAATCGGGAGCGTGGCGGCTCCCTCCCACATTTGTTTTGAGGCAATAAGCCTATTATTTTAAATTAATGTTTTTAAGACGTATGGTGCAAGACGTGCGGTGTTGTTCCGCAACGAATTACTGTTCCACCGCTTCTACTTGGTTGGTATCCAGCTCTACCTTGGTTTCTCTGCCGAAGAGAGAGGCGGAAACCGTAACCTTGCGCTTATCATCCGATATTTCCTCTACAACGCCGATAAAGCCTGCAAGAGGACCGCCGCAGATTTTAACGCTGTCACCAACGGCGTAGTTAACCTCGATAACGTGCACTTCAACACCCAATGCCTCTACTTCCGCATCGGAAAGAGGAGTGGGGCTGGAGCCGGGGCCTACAAAGCCCGTAACGCCCGAGGTATTACGAACGATATGCCAAGTCTCGGGATTCATAACCATTTTTACAAGAACATAGCAGGGGAAAAGCTTCCTTTCCACCTCTTTGGGTGTTTCGTTTTCCGCACTGATTTCGGAAACCATTTCGGTAGGTATCCGTATATCCTGTATAAGGTCAGAAATACCGCGGTTTTCTATAATCTTTTCAAGGTTGGTTGCAACCTTGTTTTCGTACCCCGAGTATGTGTGAACCACATACCAAAGCGGAGTATCTTCGTGCGCTATATTCATTACAAACCCTGTCCTTTATATAAGCCAAAGGATAAGAGCGTTAAGACCAACGTCCAAGAGGCCTATAACGCCTGCGCAAACCAAAAGACATACAATAACAACGATAGTACTCTTAATTGTAAAGTCCTTGGAAGCCCAAACTATCTTTTTAAGCTCGCTCTTATAATCCTTAAAGAACTTTTTAAGCCAATTACCGAACTTGTTTTCTCTCTTAATGCAGATGAAACATACAACAGCAAGAATTACCAACGCACCGAGGAAGATTACCAACGCAAGGGGAAATTCATCTTCTTCTACAGGGGCTTTCTTGTCTGTGTTGTTCTTGTTCTCTACATTTGTGTTAACGGAAGAAGTGTTCTTATCGGAACTTGCTTCATCCTTAGAACCATCGGAAGCTTCAGAGCTTTCGGCCTCGGAGCTTTCGGAGTCTTCAGCACTTTCAGAACCTTCGGAAGCTTCGGAGCTTTCAGATTCTTCAGCGCTTTCGGAAACTTCTCCGTTGCTTTCAGCGTCGGAGCTTTCGATAACAGCTTCGCTGCTTTCGGCTACACTGCTTTCAGCGTCGGAGCTATCAGCAGCAGAAACGGAAAAGGCACTAAAGGAAAGAACGGTAAGCAGGGAAAGTAACAGCGCAAGTACGCTAAGTATTTTTCTCATAATCATTTCTCCTTACTTGCTTTCCTTGTGAGCAGTGCGCTTTTTGCAGAATTTGCAGTACTTCTTGAGCTCGAGTCTGTCGGGATCGTTTTTCTTGTTCTTCATGCTCTCGTAGTTTCTCTGCTTGCACTCACTACAAACAAACGTGATTTTAACTCTCATTTCGGCACCTCCATTATTTGTTACCTTCCTCTTACGGTAAGGCTCGTCCCTCCAAAAAGGCACGAAAAAAAAGACCTTCCGCAGAGGTAAAGCAATTATACCACTGTTTCAGGTCTTTTGTCAAGTGCTTTTTTACATTTTTTTGCTTTTTTTACAAATTATCCGCCCCGATTATTCAGCAGCTGCTGCTACTTTGGGTTCCGCTTGAGGATTCGCCTCAGCTTCCAACTCTGCTGCCTCTTTTATGCCTGCACGGGTCGCTTCTTCATAAGCGCGGCTTGCTTCCGCTTGCTCCTTGTACTTCTTTACCATGGCTGAAAACTTTACAAGTATTGCACCGGACAAAAGAAGCGTTGCAGAATGCACAAGCACACCAACCAGGTTAAGCCAATAGTGTTTCCCCAAGGGCAACACGGCATTGTAAAGCTTACGCGCACCTTCGGAAAGCACTTCTATACCGCTGAAGTCCCCAAGGCTGCCCCTTATTATATACAGTACAGGCATTGCAACGGCGACTATGGCACAGTTTCTGGCAAACATATAAGAGCCCCTGTCAAAAGCAAAGCCGTAGCGAAGCGAATCACGTATATTGCAACAAATAAGCCTTTCGTAGCGCTTGAACAAAAAGATACAGTATGCTATGGCAAGCGCCGCAAGTGCCGGAATAACCGCCCACATACCTGCGCCCTTCACCAGCCGCACCATGTCCGCCTGAGATGTAAATAAAAGTTGCATTGCAAACATACCGCAACCGATAAATGCGGCGAAAAACACCATCATAACGGAAGCAACCACGGTTTCGATAACGCCAAGCCAGGCAAAAAGCCCCATGCCGTGTTTGCCACCGGTGGCATATACCGTCCAAAGCAACAGCGCCATAAGGCCACGTTCTGCCACCAAAAAGCAATTTATGGGGAAAATATAGGGTCTGAAACAGCTTAAGACTGCAGAAGCGGTCATAAGCACAGCCAAAAGCAAAACTGCCCCCGACTGCGCAAAGCGCGATACACGCCTTTTGAAACTTCTTTCCATTATTTTGCCCACGCTGCCCACGGCGAATCCGGGATTAACTTGCTTAAAGCCGCCTTTTACGGCGTTTACCACCCGTGTTTCGCCTTGGGGCTTTTCCGAAGCTTTGCCCATAACTTATATCTCCAATACCTAATAAATCAGTCTTCCATCATATCGATTCGGCGCTGATGTCTGCCGCCCTCGAAAGGAGTGGAAACAAACAACTTTGCCAAAGAAACAGCCTGCTCTTCGCTAAGCACCCTGCCGCCCAGACAGAGAACGTTGGCGTTGTTGTGACGACGGGTCATCTCTGCAGAGAAAGCGTCCGAAAGCACCGCTGCCCTTATGCCCTTTTGTTTATTGGCGGTCATGGACATACCGATACCCGTACCGCAACAAAGAATGCCAAGCTCTGCATTGCCCTGCTGTATTTCCTTGCAAAGTGCCTTGGCGTAAACGGGATAATCCACAGAGTTTTCGCCATCATTTGTGCCCAGGTCCGCTACCTCAAAGCCTTCTGCCTTAAGGTTTTGGATTATTGCCTGTTTAATATTGTAACCGCCGTGGTCTGCAGCTATAACTATTTTCATTTTGCATTCTCCTTTTTCAGTCGCTCTTCGCGCTCTCTTTCTGCCTGAGGTTTTCTTAAATATATAGGGGCCAGGGTCTGTGCGTCTACGGTTTGCCCTTTCTCCCACTGTCTTGCGGCGCAAACCGCAACGGAAAGTGCGTTTTGGTATCTTTCGCAAAGGGCAGGAGGCACAGCCACGCCCGCACCGCTGTGCAGACTTTGGTACAAAGCCGCACCGTCACCGCAAAGATAAACCTTACCTATTTTTTCTATTTCACCCGAAAGCTCTTCCGCAGAGATAGCCCTGTCCTCGGTAAGTCGGGTAAGGGCACCGCCCTCACGACGAAACAAAGCGTTATAGAATACACCGCGGCGTGCATCCATAAGCGGGCATATAACGCCTTCTGCGCCTATGTTTTCCGCAAGCGCCTCCAAGGCGGAGACAGATGCCACGGGGCGCCCATCAAAGGCAAGTCCTTTAACTGCCGAAACGCCTATACGCACCCCCGTAAAAGAGCCGGGGCCTGCGGAAACGGCAAAAAGCTGTACATCACCTACGGTTTTACTCAAGCCTTTAAGCACGTCATCGATAAGCGGAAACAAAGTTTCGCTGTGGGTAAGTCCGCTATGTACGGTTGTAAGGGCATATTTTTTTATTTGTCCGCCCTCGTATATTGCCGCCGCCGCTGTTGCGGTAACGGCGCTTGTATCAATTGCCAAAATCAGCATAGATGTGTCTTCCGTTTTCTCCGTCTTTAACTATCCTGACCTTTTTGCGGTCGGGTGGAAGCAAGTCGTCAAAAAGCTCGCTCCATTCGGTAACAATAATACCTCCACGGTCAAAATAATCGTAAAAGGCAACGGAGTACAGGTCCTCCTCATCCTTTATTCTGTAAAAATCAAAGTGGTACATGGAATACTCATCCCCACGGTACTCGTTAACAATGGCAAAAGTGGGGCTGTGTACCAAGCGCACGCAGTTTGGCAAAAGCTGTTTCACCAGCCCGCGCACAAAGGCGGTCTTGCCTGCGCCCATCTCACCGTAAAGCGCCAAGGTATCCCCTGCTTTTAAGGATTTTGCAAGTTCAAAAGCAATTTCCTCAGTTTCTGCGGCACTGCTTGAATAATAGCTTTTTTCAGCCATAGCTTCTCCTTAGAACAAACCGTCAATAAATCCGTTTTCGTCAACGTCAATGGCTTCTGCCGCAGGCTTCTTGGGAAGGCCGGGCATAGTCATTATAGGCCCTGCAAGTGCAACCACAAATCCTGCGCCTGCGGAAACACGAACTTCCTTTATAGATATGCGGTGACCCGTGGGGGCGCCGAGCTTTGCAGGGTCATCGGAAATGCTGTACTGTGTCTTTGCCACGCAAACGGGCAGATTGCCGTAGCCAAGCGCTTCTATTTCGGCGATAGCGGAAGAAGCGGCAGGGCTGAAGTCCACACCCTCGGCACGGTAAACGCGCTTAGAAAGCGCCGTAAGCTTCTCTTTAATGGAATATTCATCGGGATAGCTGAAGTTAAGGGTAGAAGGCTCTTCACATGCCTCGCAAACAGCCTGTGCCAAATCGGTTGCACCCTTGCCGCCTTCGGCGAAGCCGCGTGCTTCCACAGCCTTTACGCCCTTTTCTGCACAATAATCCTTAACAACCTGAATCTCCGCCTCGGTATCCGCATAGAAATGGTTGATTGCAACAACAACGGGCATGCCGAAAGCCTTGAGGGAGTCTATGTGTGCGCCCAGGTTGCAAATACCCTTTTTCAGCGCTTCTACGTTTTCTTCTTTAAGTGCATCCTTAGCTACGCCGCCGTTATATTTAAGAGCGCGGATAGTAGCAACAAGAACTATAGCGGAGGGACGAAGGCCGGAAACACGGCACTTGATGTCCAAGAACTTTTCCGCACCAAGGTCAGAGCCGAAGCCAGCCTCGGTTATGCAGTAATCTGCCATCTTAAGCGCAAGCTTGGTTGCCTTAACGGAGTTGCAGCCATGGGCAATATTTGCAAAAGGACCGCCGTGGATTATGCAAGGAGTATTCTCCAAAGTTTGCACTAAGTTGGGTTTAAGCGCCTCCTTAAGCAATGCGGTCATTGCGCCCTGTGCGTTAAGGTCACGGCAGTAAACGGGGCTGCCGTCGTATTTATAAGCAACGAGAATGTTACCGAGGCGTTTTTTAAGATCTGCCAAATCCTCTGCCAAGCAAAGCACTGCCATAATCTCGGAGGCCACGGTTATCATAAATCCGTCCTCACGGGTTACGCCGTCCGCCTTGCCGCCAAGGCCGACAACTATATTACGAAGTGCACGGTCGTTCATATCCATAACACGCTTGAAGATAACACGCTTGGGGTTTATGCCAAGACTGTTACCCTGCTGAAGGTGATTGTCCAGCATAGCACAAAGGAGGTTGTTGGCGCTTGTTATTGCGTGGAAGTCGCCTGTAAAGTGCAGGTTGATATCTTCCATAGGCACTACCTGAGAGTAGCCGCCGCCTGCCGCGCCGCCCTTTACACCGAACACGGGACCAAGGGAAGGCTCACGCAATGCAATAATGGCTTTCTTGCCGATATGTTCCATCGCCTGACCGATACTTACAGTAGTGGTTGTCTTACCCTCACCTGCAGGGGTAGGGCTTATAGCGGTTACAAGCACAAGCTTGCCGTCGGGACGGTCCGCAAAAGCCTTTTCCACCTCGTCGGAAAGTTTAGCCTTATACTTGCCGTAAAGCTCTAACATTTCGGGGTCTATACCTAAGCGGTCGGCAACCTGAGTAATAGGCAACATCTTTGCCTCTCTTGCAATTTGAACATCCGTAAGCATAACATCGCACCTCGTTAATTCTTTAAAATTATATTTTCAAACCCGCCGTTTGCGGAAATTTGCAAAAGCTCTTCTACGGTTTTGCCTATAAGGGCAAAGCTGTCGCCCTCACCAAGGTCCATGGGCTTTATGCCGTTACCGTAGATTAAAAGGGGCGTATACTCCCTTGTATGGTCCGTGTGTCCATATCCGGGGTCACAGCCGTGGTCGCCGCTTATCATCAGCACATCGTCAGGTCGCATAGCCTTTATAAAGCCGCTAAGCCAAGTGTCAAACTCCATAGCGGCGGCGGCATAGCCCGGCACGTCCCTGCGGTGACCGTATATCATATCAAAATCTACCAAGTTAACAAAGCACAGCCCCTCAAAATCCTGTGACTGTATACGGCTCGTAAGCTCCATGCCTTCTTTGTTGCTTTTGGTCTTATGGGCGGCGGTGATACCGCTGCCTGCAAAAATATCGTTTATCTTACCTATACCTATAACCTGCAAGCCCTTATCGCTTATACGGTTAAGGGTAGTGTCACAGGGCGGCGCAAGCGCATAGTCCTTGCGTCGGGGCGTGCGCTGAAAGCTACCTGCTTCCCCCGTAAAGGGTCGTGCTATCACTCTGCCTACGCCGTGCTTGCCTTTCAGCATTTTTCTGGCAACTGCGCAGTACCCGTAAAGCTCCTCCACGGGAATAACGTCCTCGTGTGCGGCTATCTGAAATACGCTGTCGGCGGAAGTATAGACAATAAGGTCGCCCGTTTCAACATGCTCTGCCCCGTAGTCCTTTATAACCTCTGTACCGGAATAGGGCATGTTGCAAATAACGTTTTTACCCGTAAGTGCGGTAAACGCCTGTATAACCTCATCGGGGAAGCCGTGTGGATAGGTAGGCATTGGGCGTTCCGAAACAACACCGCAAATTTCCCAATGGCCTACTATGGTATCCTTGCCTTTGGACATTTCCGCCAAGCGGCAGTATGCTGCCTTAGGGTTATCCACGCCGCCGCCCACGCCCTTTATATTGTAAAGTCCAAGGGATTTAAGTGTGGGCAGGTCAAAGTCTTTAAGGCTGCGGAGGGATGCAAGGGTGTTTGCGCCGCTGTCGCCGTAATCGGCGGCGTCGGGCATTGCGCCTATACCAAAGCTGTCAAGAATAATAAGGAAAACACGCTTTGTTTTCATTTTGCAAAACCCTCCCCCCATTTTTCATAATAACAGAAAACCAAAGCTTTGTCAATGCCCGCTTTGCTTTTGCAGTTTGGTCTTGACAAGTATACAATAATAATGTATAATATACGCATAAAATGCGGTGATATTCCGCAAAAAATTTTTATAAGAGGAGAACTTTGTTATGAAAAAGTTTTTAAGCATTATCCTTGCAGTACTTACACTGGCATCTTTGCTTACTATGTACTCCTGCAGCAGTGATGAAATTGCTATTGGCGCACAGAACGGCACAACCGGCTACTTCTATATGAAGGGTGACGCCGGCTGGGGCTTTGACGGTTTTGATAATATCGAAACCAAGGGTTATGATAACGGTGCACTCGCTGTTCAGGCTTTGATTAACGGCAACGTTCAGTACGTTGTTATAGACAAAGACGTTGCTGTTGCTTTGGTTGCAAAGACCGAAGGTACAAAGATGATAGACATCGCTCTTACTACTGAAGATTACGGTATTGCTGTTGACAAGGCACAGCCCGAACTTCGTGAACAAATCAACACCATCCTTGACGAAAATAAGGAAGAAATCGCTGCTATAGTTGAAAAGTATTCCAAGTTCTATTCCGAAAGTGACTCTACTGATTCTTGGACAGGTACCACCATCCCCGCAGGTACCGTTGACCCCGAAAAGGCTGACAAGCAGCTTGTTCTTGCTACCAACGCCGCATTCCCTCCCTTTGAATTCAAGGTAGGCGAAAACTTTGCGGGCATTGATATGGAAATAGCAAAGCTTATTGCTGACGAGCTTGGTATGGAGCTTGTTATTAAAGATATGAAGTTTGATGCTGTTGTTGATTCTGTAGGCAAGAACAACATTGATATCGCTGTTGCCGGTCTTACCATCAGCGACGAACGTCTTAAGGTTGTTGATTTCTCCGATAACTATCACCACGCCGCACAGGTTGTTATCTGCAAAGAAGACGACAAGACATTTGACGAATGCAAAACCGCAGAAGACGTAGTAGAAATTTTAAAAGGTTTTAACAAATAACAATGCAAGCTAAATGGGAAGTATTTTATCGTAGTTTTATTGTCAACAACGGTTGGAAAACCGTTGTTGACGGTCTTGTTGCTACGTTGCAAATCGCAATATTCGGTTTGCTGATAGGTATAGTATTGGGCACGATTATTGCCGCAGTTAAAGTTATACCGAAAACAAACTTTGTCGCCAAAATTTTCTCGACAATTTGTGACATATACGTAGGCTTCTTCAGAGGCACGCCTATGGTTGTTCAGTTGCTTATAGGCTATTTTATATTGTTCCCTGCTATGGGTGTGCAAATAAAAGAGCTTACCGTTGCAATTGTTATATTCGGTATGAACAGCGGTGCTTACATAGCCGAAATAATGCGCAGCGGCATACAGTCCGTTGACCCGGGGCAGATGGAGGCGTCAAGAGCTGTGGGACTTAGCTTCAGCGTTTCCATGATAAAAGTGATTATACCGCAGGCAATAAAGAACATTCTGCCCACCTTGGGTAACGAGTTTATTGTTCTTATTAAAGAAACCTCTATTGCCAGCTTTATAGCTGTTGTTGACCTTACCAAGGCATTTACCGATATAGGTGCAGCTAATTATGAGTATATGATTCCTTATTTTATGCTTGCCTTAATATACTTGGTATTGGTTGCAATAATTGCATTTGGCATCAAGCTGTTGGAAAGGAGGCTGGCGAAAGTTGATAGAAGTCGTTAACCTAAAAAAAGTTTACGGTAAGCTTACCGTCCTTGACAACATAAGCGAAAAGATACACGCAGGGGAAAAGGTGGCTATCATCGGCCCCTCCGGCAGCGGGAAAAGCACATTCCTGCGTTGCCTTAACTGTTTGGAGGACCCTACGGCAGGTTCTATATTCTTTGAGGGTAATGATTTGGCGGATCTTAACGTTAACATCAACCTGAGCCGCCGCCACATCGGTATGGTGTTCCAGCAGTTTAATTTATTCAACAACAAGACTGTGCTTGACAACATTGCCATGGCACCAATCCTTGTTGCAAAGGAACAGCGCAGAAAGGCGTTACGCCACAACCTTTGGGTAAGCATAACCAGTGCGTTTAGCGGAGAAAAAGCGCAAAAGAAAAGCGTGCGCAGCAAGGATTCCATCAAAAAGGAAGCCTACGAAAACGCAATGCGACTGCTTAGACGCATCGGACTGGAGGACAAGGCAAAAAATTATCCCTCCACCCTCTCCGGCGGGCAGAAGCAGCGTATAGCCATAGTCCGCGCCCTGGCGATGAACCCCAAGGTTATGCTGTTTGACGAGCCGACAAGTGCACTTGACCCCGAGATGGTTGGCGAGGTGCTTGACCTTATCAAGCAGGTTGCCGACGAGGGAATGACCATGGTTATTGTTACTCACGAGATGGGCTTTGCCCGTGAAGTGGCTGACAGAGTGCTGTTTATGGACAAGGGACAGATTATAGAGCAGGGCTCTCCCGACGAGCTGTTCGGCAGCCCCAAGCATCCCAGACTTAAGGAATTTTTATCAAAAGTTTTGTAATAACAATGCGCCCCATCTAGGGGCGCAAGCTTTTATAGGAGGTTTCGACAATGAGAATACGTGCGTTTTTATTGCTTAGCTTACTTATGGCTATAGTCATTGTGTTTTCTGCCTGCGGCAACGACGAAGCTCCCCGTGACGATTGGGAAGAAAACCTTAAGGACTTACCCTCGGACTTTAACGAAAAGCTTGAAGGCGACAAAAGCGAGGAGACTTCCGTTCACACAGAAGAAAGCTCTGCGGCAGAGTCTTCCGAAGAGCAGGTGCCTGTAAGCGTGGGGACAGAACGATATTCTATGGCGTATTTTTTCCTTATCGGCGAGGACGGTTTGGGAAGCGAAGGCTTTGACAATTTTGACATCAAGCAATACGATTCCGCCGAGCTTGCAATAGAGGCACTTGTTGACGGCAAAATAAATTATGTTGTAATCAACGGTACTACAGCCGACCAGCTTGCTTTGAGCAATGAGCTTAAAGTAATAAACATCCCTCTGGCACCCGATAATTTCGGGATAGCGGTAGCCAAGGCACAACCGGAGCTTTTGGGTGAAGTCAACACCGTTTTGTCGGAAGAAAGCGCTGAGATAGAAGCTATATTCGAAAAATACAAAGACGTTGACTACACAAACGCCGAGCTTTGGAGCGGTGACATCTATATTTCTCCGGAGATAGATGAAGCCAAGGATCAACTTGTTGTTGCCACCAATGCGACATACGCGCCCTTTACCTTTAAAGTGGGCGACGGTTTCGCAGGTATCGACATAGAAATATCAAAGCTTGTTGCGGATAAGCTTGGAAAAGAGCTTGTTTTAGTGGATATGGCCTTTGAGGACCTTATTGACTCCGTGGGTAAAAACGGTATTGATATGGCAGCAGCGGCAATTACTATCAGCCCCGACCGTGAGACGCTTGTATCCTTCAGCGCTCCTTACTATACCGAGACTTATCAGATCATAATCTGCAAAAAGGATGACACCGCCTTTGATGGATGCGAAACAGCCGAGGACCTTATGGCTGTGCTTAATTCTTTTAACAGAGGATAAGACGTATGAAATTATCACTTATTAAAGATAGCGAGATAAACGAAGAGATAGTACAGAAAATAGTATTTGACGGTGTGGAGGATCTAAGCGGTGAGAAGGGTGACTGTATGCTGGTGCTTGGCGGAATGTGTCCGCTGATAGACCGTGTGCCCAAGGCGGCAGAGCTTTACAGGTTAGGGCTTTGCGACAGGGCGGTATTTTCCGGCGGAGTGTATTGGGATACGGTGTACGGCAATATGACCGAGGCGGACAGTATGGCAAAGTTAGCCCACGAGCTGGGGATGCCCGAGGAAAGTATAATCCGTGACAATGTTGCCACCACCACCGAGGAGAATATGGTTTGCGGTGCTTTCGCTATCGGCAGAGAAATGGGCTATGAAAAGGCAAAGCGCATACTGCTTATAACCTCCCTTTACCACATGAAGCGCAGTAAGCTGATAGCCGACCTGTACCTGCCTCCCTATATGGAAAGCCTGTGTTGCCCCGCCTACGGCTACATCACGCCCGATGACTGGCAGACGGACAGCGAGAAAAAGCGCAAGGTTATCCGTGAAGTGAGTATGACACGCCTGCTTATAGAGCAGGGATTTATACCCGATATAGAGATTTAAGGAGAAAGAGCTATGATAATAAGACAGGAAAGACCCGAAGATTTTGACATCATCGACCAAATACACGACAAGGCTTTCGGTCACGATTGGGAAAGTAAACTTATACGCAACCTGCGTACAGAGGAAGGCTATGACCCTACCCTGTCCTTGGTTGCAGAGCACGAGGGGCAGGTTGTTGGTCACATTTTGTTCAGCCGTGTCACCATCGAGTCGCCCATAAGCAGTCACCCTGCCCTAATACTTGCGCCCTTGGCGGTGTTTAAGGAATACCGGGGTATTAAAGCGGGCACCATGCTTGTAAGCGAGGGGATACGCATTGCCAAAGAGCGTGGAGAGACTATTATGTTGGTGTACGGCCACAGATTTTACGAGCGTTTCGGTTTTACCCTTGCCCACGAAAAGGGCATATTCCGCCCCAACCCCATGAAAGACGCAGTAGTGCGGATATTGGAATTAAAGCAAGACGCCGCCGACGGTGTTATGGGCGTTATAAAGTACCCCGTATCCTTCCGCCCGCTAATAGACGAGTGGTATAAATAATACAGACAAAGAAGGGAAGCCGCTTGGCGTCCCTTCTTTTTATCCGTTTTTATCTGTTTTTGCGGTCTGCGGAAATTTTGCCTTTCAGAGCTTAAAAGTCTACATCGAGGTCATAATAGCAGCACTTAAGCAACTTCTCCATCTCTTCTACAGAAGGCTGACGGGGATTGGAGCCTGTGCAAGCGTCTGCAACGGCGTTCTTTGCAATCTCGGGCAGACGAGCGAGGAACACGTCCTCGGGAACAAAGCCCTGTTCGCAAGGATAGCTGTCTGCACCGTAGTTCTTGATGCACTGGGGAATGTTAAGCGCATCGTTCATACCTCTGAGGAAAGCGATAAGGTTAGCTACCTTTTCGTCATCGTTGGCGCCGCCAAGACCCATATAGTCAGCGATTACGCCATAGCGCTTCTTTGCAGTTTCGTCCTTAGCGTTAAAGGCGATAACCTTGGGAAGGTACATTGCGTTAGCCGCACCGTGGATGATGTGTGCGCCCAGATCTTCAAAGATAGCGCCGGTCTTGTGAGCCATAGAGTGAACAATGCCGAGAAGTGCGTTGGAGAACGCCATACCTGCAAGGCACTGAGCGTTGTGCATGGAAGCACGCTTTGTCATATCGCCGTTGTAGGAGTCGATAAGGTCTGCCTGTATCATTTTTATTGCAAAAATAGCAAGGGGATCGGTAAAGTCACAATTAGCGGTGGAAACATAAGCCTCGATAGCGTGGGTCATAGCGTCCATACCCGTGTGTGCAACCAGCTTTTTGGGCATAGTTTCTGCAAGGTCGGGGTCAACTATTGCGATATCGGGAGTAATTTCAAAGTCTGCCAAGGGATACTTGATGCCCTTTTCGTAGTCGGTAATTACAGAAAAAGCCGTAACCTCGGTAGCGGTACCGGAGGTGGAGGGGATAGCACAGAAGCGTGCCTTCTTGCGAAGTTCGGGAATACCGAAAACAACACACATCTGCTCGAAGGTGATTTCGGGATACTCGTACTTAATCCACATAGCCTTTGCCGCATCTATAGGAGAACCGCCGCCGATGGCAACAATCCAGTCGGGCTGGAATTTAGCCATAGCCTCAGCGCCCTTCATAACGGTGGTAACAGAGGGGTCGGGCTCGATACCCTCAAAAAGCTCTACCTTCATGCCTGCTTCTTCAAGATAAGCAACAACCTTATCAAGGAAGCCGAAGCGTTTCATAGAACCGCCGCCAACGCAAACCATAGCTCTTTCGCCCTTAAGGTTCTTAAGGTTTTCAAGTGCGCCTTTGCCATGGTATAAATCTCTGGGTAAAGTAAAACGTGCCATAACAAACATTCTCCTTTATGTATAAAATTTACGGGCCGCCCAAGCACAAGAGACGTGTCCCTTCTGCCCTTTATTGTACTATGCTCCAATGGAAAAATCAAGGGGGAAAACTGATTATTTTACTCTGTTTTCGTAACCCTTCCGTCTGACTCAACCTGAAGAGTAAAGCTTTCCGTTTCTTCGGGGCAGGTGGGATAGTGTGTAATAATATTTACTTGTGCCATGCCCTCTTTAAGTCCTGCAAAATAGATGTCCGCGCCCCTATCGCGCATACCGCACTCCATCTCCCGCGGGGGGACAGGATAACTGTAATACTCAAGCACTCCCTCCGGCTTTATATCAATACGGCAGGATGCGCCGGTCATAAGCCCGGGGCGTCGGTAAAGATATGCCTTTTCCACATCAAAGGGATATGTCTTTTCTACAGGCTTTTTTATCATTTTAAAAAACTTAAGCATATTATAAGCCCTCCTTTTTTCAGTATAGCACAAAACAAACAAATATACAAGAAAAACAGCTAAACCGATTTTGAAAAACGGTTTAGCTGTTTTTGTCACCGTATGCAAATTGGCAAACGCCTATTGCTGGCAGTTTTGCAAATGTTTGTAAAGCTTTCGTTGATAAAAAGTGAAAACAACAGAAACTACGCACAAAACGAAAAGAATGACAAGCATAATCATTGCAGCTACGCCATAACTATGCGAAGAATTCAGTTTTGTTCCGAAGTCATAATGAGTCCCACCATAAGTTAGATAAAAAGGGAATATAACCGCAACTGTAAATTGCAAAAGCGCAATTATCCCAAAGGTCAGCATACCTTTGTAGTTGCTGCTTTCTGCCTTTAAAGCGCTGTGCGGTTTTTTAGAAAACGCATATTGTCTGATGCTTATAATAACCCGAACAATTAGAGCGGCTATAGTCAAAAACAGCAAGCCATAAGCAAACAAACCAAAAACACTGTCGTATTTGCCCGCTTTTAAAAACAATGTACTTCTTTCATCAAGAAACTCCTCATCGCTAACTGCAACATCGCCATAATAATAGCGCTGTACTAAACTATTGCGTTGCACAATGCCGTTTTTAAGAAACATCATTAAAAACGCTGCCAATTGCAAAACAAGTTGAATAACAGCTACAAAAAAGCTGTTGTTTTGATACCAACGCAAAAATCCCGACGTTGCCAATGAAATTCTTTTACCACAGCTTGAACAAAAACTACTGCCCGCCTGAAGAGCAGCACCACAGCGTCCGCAAACGTTTGGGTCTACATATTTTTGACCGCAGTTTGGGCAAAACCGCTGTGTTGGCAAAAGCAATGTGCCGCATTTGGAACAAAAAATGCTACCGCTATTTGCTAAGTTGTTTTCCATAGTATAACCCTCCTTAATGCAGTTTTCATCTGTAAATTGATAGAACTTATCAGTCTTTCCAAACAAAGTTATAGTTTATTGCTTCGCCGCCGTCAACGAGGATATTTTGCCCTGTGCAAAATCCATTGGTTACGGTGAGAAAGTACGCCCACTCTGCAATCTCTTCGGAGGTCGCCCATCTTTTAAGCGGGGTTTCCTCCATTATCTGCGCCCACAGCACGGGATCGTTTACCACGCAGTCATTAAGTGGGGTAAGCACGCCGCCCGGGTCAAGGCTGTTGCAGGTTGCGCCGTATTTAGCCACCCGCATTGCCACATTTTTAGTGTAGGCAAGGACGCCGCCCTTGCTGGCGCAGTATTCGGGAAACTCTGCCCCCGTGTGCCCGCTGGCAGAGCCGATGTTGAGTATGGATTTTATGTTTTCCTGCACCCCGTAACGCTCGGTTATATGTATAAGCGCCTTAAGATTTATATCGATATCGTCCTCGTTTTGGGTACCTGCGTTGTTTATTAAGATATTTACGCCGCAAATTTCCGGCAGATTTTCGTAATCTCTGACGTCACAAACATGGTGGGTATAAGCGGCGTGAACGATGCTTGCTTCCTGCCTGTCGATGCCCACTACGGTATGCCCGCTTTGCAAAAACTTTTCAGCTATGGCACGTCCTATGCCCTGTGTGGTGCCCGTTATCAAAACCTTCATTAATCCACCGCCTTATTTATAAATTCCAGATACTCCTTGCCCACCCTGTTTTTGCGCCATTTTTCCGTTATGCGATAGCCGATGGGAGAGAAGGCAACCTCCATAACCAGCTCTGCCACCGCACCTGTCAGCGCACACATGGCGCATTGAAGCACCGTCCAGCTGAAGCCGTCCCAAAATATGGGAGCAAAGCCCACAAATACAATAACGGAAAACAAAAAGTTATCTATAAACTGACCGATAAAGGTGGAAACATAACTGCGCAAAGCAAAGGCAAGCTTGCCGTTGGGGCTACGCTTGAAGGCGCCGCCGATAAGATGGTTAAGCCCGTTATTTATAGCCGCCGATGTAAGGAACGCCACTGTACTGCCCAGCAGAATAAACCAAGTGCCGCCGAAGATGCCGTCAAAGCCGCTGTAATCTGCGGCGTCGGAGGGGATAACGCTTGCCACGAAGAAGATAAGGCAGCTAAGCAGGTTTATTGCTGCGGCAAGGATGGAAATGCGGTTGGATGCCCCCGGCCCGAAATGCTTGGTAACGATGTCCATACACATAAACGAAAGCCATGATATTAAAATGCCGCCGTCGAGGGCTATCCAGTCCAGCTTAAGCAGCGTTTTGTTGGCAAGCAGGTTCATACAGATAACGCTTACCACAAACAGAGTTACCACGGTGGCAGGGATATTCCTAAGCAAAACTGCCGTTTGCTCTTTTTCCTTTTTAAGCCATGCTTTTATTTTACACATTCGGCTGTAACCTTTCTTTAGGTTTTATACAGCTACAGTATAGCGCAAAGCAACCGCTCTGTCAACAAGAACAAAAGGAAGCTTTACCATGAAGCTTCCTTTAATTCAAGTTTATTCGAACTCTGTAAACACAAAAGATGCGTAATCCTCCCCATAAAGAAGGCTGCTGCCGTCTGCATGGGTAAGCACAAGCTTGTCACCCTCCATACGCCACTCAAATACCATCGTGTACTCGGTATTGGCCTCGTTTCTGCCTGTAAAGGTAATAACGCCGTCCGTCTTCTCCCACGTGCCGCTGACTGTAGATATAATATCGGACGCCACATAGCCTACGGAATAGGTAAAACCGCCGTCGTCGTCAAGACGTAAAAGCAATGCAAAGGTTTCGTTGTTGCTGTTCGTATACTCACCGTACCAATCCCAGCTCGTAGCCATAGGGTCAGGCGCGCTTTCTGCCGCTTCACTGCTCGCTTCACTACTCTCTTCTTCACTTGCCATGGAACTTTCTTCACTCTCTGAGGAAACAGCTTCACTGCTTTCTTCCTCGCTTATAGCGGAGCTTTCATTACTTGCTGCGGAAACGGCTTCACTGCTTTCTTCGCTTACTGTAGAGCTTTCTGCTGCGTTGTCCTTGCTTTCTGTCTTTTCATCGTCTCCGCCGCAGGCAGTTAAAACCAAGCCTAAGCACAAAACCGTTATTAATATTAATTTCTTCACTGCCCTTTATCTCCTTATCCCTGTTTTCGTATATAAACGCCGCCCTTATCACGGTAGACCTTGCCGTTTATTATAGAGTATAAAATCAAGTTGCCGTCCTTAAACTCGTATTCGTACATTGCAGTACCGTTGACAAAAATTTGTCCGTCCTTGGTTTCGTAGCTAAAGCTTTGCACATTCTTACCGTTTCGGGTAACGTAGCAAACTCCGTCATCTTGAAAAGTATAACCGTTTTTAGGGCTGTTCTTCTCTACCCATTCACCAATTATCGGATCGGTCCTGTCACAGGCTGCAAGAACCCCACCGATGACAGCTATAACGCAAAGCATACATATCGTTCTTTTCACAAATCTCCCTCCTTAATATTTAGTTGAGAACCTTTTACTTTGATGCTTTGTTTATCAGCGATATGTTGCCATTAAATTTGACTTACCTGTTTTAAAATCCAAGTAAACCTTTTCTTCGGTTCTTATCCCTACCGCAGGAATTATATATCCATCACCGAAAATCTCAGGAGCTAAAGTTATTTGTATTTTGTCTCCCTCAGATATTTCTTTAAAATATCCGTTGCGCTCCAACACATCGCCGTTGGCTTTGTTGATTTCTACGCAACTTTCATACTGCACAGTTTCTTTGTCATCAAATTCAACGTTCAAAAGATAATAATCGTCTTCCTTAAAAAATCTCGGTTCGGCAATAACCGTGGCGGTTAGAACTATATAATTCTCATCCGTCTCGTAATACTCTTTTTCTCTCGCCCTCCAAGATGCTTCGAAAAGCATACACGATGACAAAACAGAGACGGTCAAAACAAGTGTTATCGCAGATATTAAAATTTTGAAATTCATAAAAAGCTCCTGAGCCATCAAGGCTTTAACAACGCTATGCTTATAAAAGTCTTACATCTATTAAACGCCGAAAAGTGCTTTTTTTGCAAAAAAACAAAAACTTTTCACACAGCTCTTCCTTGTTATGTCGGAAAACACTATGCTTCAAATATATCAATGCTAAGCGCCTTTTTTAGCTTTCTTATAGCTAAACGGGCGCATATCACAATCAAAAGGTGGTACAACACCATTATCAAAAGCCCTATAGCCCAAGTACATAAACAAAAGACAAATGCAAGGCGTAAGTCCGTATTACGCCCGGCGACAAGGCAGAACAAGCCCAAAGCAAAGAACAGCAGGGCTAAAATATACTGACTTGTTTTTTGCACTGCGCTGTACTTAGGGGTTACCGCTATATGGGTTGTACCGCTTGACTCGTAAAACTTACCCTTCAAAACGATACGGGGTATACCTTTGCTGCCGAAGATATAATTTCTTTTTATTTCAAAGGCGTTTTTATCCACGGCACCGTTAAAAAAGCAACCGTCAAGGTTTGAACCCAGGATCGCCTGAAGCTCAAAACGGAAAGTGTCTTCCGAATAAGGGCTTATATATTGATGTTTTTTCATACGCTTTCCGCCTTTCGCACAATCATTGCATCACGCCGCTTTATGAAAATCAAGGGGACATAGAACATCGGTAGGCATTTCAGCCTAATCGCTTATTTTTTGAACAGCGCAAAAAAGTCCTCTTCGTACAACACTTTATATCCGAAAAGGCTGTCACCCGAATTAATGTAGCCAAGCTTAAAATCCGTATAGGTAAGGGCTTTGGGCTTAGGGTATATGAGCAGGATTTTCTCGCCCTCTCCTTTTTCGGGGTTAATGTAAAGCCGTTTTCTTGCAACACGTGTCTCGCGCCTGTAGTCCTTGGAATGTTCAGGTTCCGTACCCGAATTGTTGTAGACGTTAAAAAACATATTGTTGTATGCACGCACCTCGGCAAAGTAACGGTCTTCTGATTTTTCTATATTCCAGCGTCCCTTAATAACGGGGAAGGCAAGGACGGCAACCTCGTAGCATTTTTCCTTTGTTTTAACAAAAAAGTTAGCTTTGCCCTTTTCGCCAAAGGCTATTGCCGAAAACTTGCGGACATATTCCACTCTTATATCGCTGTCGTTAAGCTTTTTTAAGCTGCGGCTTAAGGACAGCAGCTTAAAGCAGAAGCGGATATAATTAAACAGGGCACGCAACACAATAAAGCCGCCGAAGATGATAAGAACCGTTACAATTGCATCAAGAAGTCCCATTTTGTTGCCTCCTAACCCTTGTCCTATCCATCACCTTTAAGCCTGTACGGGCATTTTAAGAAATCTGTAGATACCTACCGGATCCCCAACCTTAAGGTCCTTGAGGGCGCCTGTAAACTCAAACTCGAAATACTTTGTTTTTCCGTTCTCAAAACGGACTTCCAAGGTAAAATCCGTCTTTACGTATTGACCTGTTCTGCGGGCGTAGGTGCCGGGGTTTGTAATGGAATGCTTCTCTTCAAAGTCGCTCATGGACACAACGGTTCCATACCTGCGACGGGGCGCAAGGAAGCAATACAACCTTGTGTATTTTACTATAAAGAAAACCGCAACCACGTACAAACCGTAATAAATCTTGTTGTCTTCCAGCTTGCCTGCCGTAAAAGCAACGAATGCCGCCAGCGCAAGCAAAAGCGCAAAGAACATAAGAACCGCCTTCTTCTCCGCCCTTATTTGTTCCCTTATTGCTTCTTCTTTGTTATACATATAGTCCTCCTTAATTCGCTCTCAGCAAAAAACTAAATACGGCCTTTACGCAGCTATTATTTGCCCTTGTTCGGCTTTCTGCGCAAAATCCCAACGCAAACAGGTGCGCGTCCCTTTCTTTGCAACCATTTTACCTTAAACTGTCAGGACAATAAAGGATAAAAACAGCAAAATAAGGGGGCTTATTTTAATGCTTCCGTATTGTCCTCGGAGTATTCTATCTCCTCCGATATTATGCTTGCCGGGACTGCAAGCTCTGTTACGGTCTTAGCGTTTTCCGTAGCTGCAAGGGACGCCAACAGCCTTTCGCAAAACAGGCAAAAGCCAAGGCGGGAAGAAAAATCCTCCTCATCATAGGCTTCGGTACAGTGGCGATAGATAAAATACGCCAGCGCCCTTTCGAGATATTCGTCCATTCCCTCGGGGCGCCTCTTTGCGGAATAGTTACCAAACAAGTGCCTGTGGGCGCTGTCAAGATACTCAAGGCCGTTTATTCTTTCAAGCCAAATACTGTCCTCACCTGCATCTATTCCGTATATGCGGTAGATGTTTGCAAGCCTTGTATTGTAATCCAAGCTGTGGTCCTGCAGTACGGTGTATAGTTTTTTTCGCTCTTCCCGTCCGTCAAAGTATATTTCGTCTTCTTCGGCGGCCACCGACCCGACCTCTTCAAAAGCGTCATAGTTTGGGGAAGACAAAACTATCCTTGCCGCTTCCCTGCAGGACATACCAAGCCCCACCTCGGCAACCTTAGTGTAGTTATAAAATCTGGGGTGCTCACGGCAGATGCGGCAAAGATACTCCTCCCCCA
>JAZSIW010000154.1:0-13692 GCA_045534025.1 Eubacteriales bacterium
TATGTGCCACGTTGCGTTCGCAAGTGAAGAGGTAAGATGTAAGAGTGAAAATTTTACGGCACCTGTCCGCAAAAAACATGAAAGAATTAGATTAATCGCTATAAGTAGTATGTAGGGCGGGGGTTCTGCTCCCGCCATAACGTGACGATGAGAAAAAGCACGAAATATACGCGCAAACGTAACGAATGGCACCGGTAGGGGGCGGCGCCTCGACGCCCCGTGACATAACACAAAAATCAAACATAACGGCAGGAAATGCACCGCAACAAATCCTGCCGTTTATTCTTTATTGTTGCGTAGCGGCGGAAGTAGAACCCCCCCCCTACATCATAATTTACACATCCCGACCCACATTATAATTTCAACGTTATTTACACATTATAATTATGACGCTGTTTATAAAAATGTTGCGTCTTATATGCGTCACGCCTATAGTCACCATACAAAAAGGACTGTCCTTATGAAACAGTCCTTTCTTTAATTTAAGCAGGTACGCCGTAGCTTAAAGCGTAGAACGCGGCGGAGGCAAGACAGAAAACAGCCGTAATTGCGATATATGCATACTTAAGCGGCTTTTTCCATTTATAGTCTCCGGACAGAAATACGCCCGCCGACACAGCACCAGTGATAAGAGTCGGTACTATATACCTGAAATCCATTGTACAAGTAAATGGATACTTGAAGCAAAACAGCACATAACTTGCCACCATTGCGGCGTGGAAGATAAGCACAAATCTGAAAGCTTGTTCTTGCCCTTGTATAAGAAACGGATTCTTGCGGATATTGTGGTTGCGGTCGTTACGGTAGCCCACATAGAAGCCAACCGCCATCCCCACAAGGCTGAACAGGATAAGCGCCAGTGCCGCAAAAGTCATTGCATACGCCAGCTTGTTTTGAAGAGAGGTAACGTTAAGCTTGTGAAAATACTCTCCAAAGAACGAGGATTTAAAGGCGTAGGGGGCTATGCCGTAATCAAAGAACCTGCCCTCGCCGCCGAGGGCGTCCGTACCGCCTATATTGGGGTACAGGTTTTGCAAGGTCACAGAGCCCTTGCCGCTTAGACGCTCCCAATAGCTGAAACCGTGCAGATACTGCTCGTTGGCCGGACTTTGGCTCATACTTGGCACATAACCGAAAGGCATGCCGTACAGCTTGTTGCACCTTACAGACCACCAAAGCCCTAAGGGGAAACACACTGCGCCGAAGACTAAAAAACGGTGCCACAGCGTCTTAAAGTTGTTTACGATGCCCGTGCGTAAATCCAACAGCTTGGCAAGCATAAGATACGCCGTGCCGAACGCCACCACAGCGCCCGAAAGCTTTGCAAGCATTGCGCCGCCGATGCTTAGCGCCAAAGCCACGGTGTTGAAAAGGCTTGGGTTTTCATACCAACGCACCGAGTACAGCGCCGCCACCGCCATAAGCAAGATGCAAAGGACGTCGTTATTGATACTGCCTGCAAGGATGTAAAAGCTTGGGTGGAAGGCGATAAGGGCAAACAAAGCGATACGCAAGCCGCCGCTGAACTTGAAATGTAAAAACAATTTATCCGCCGCAATCATTATCGCCGCAGAATAAAACAGCGTAAGGTACTGTATATTCTCGTAAGCGGCGAAGGCATCTATGCCTAACAGGGTTTGAAAACGCATCCACAACGCCGCCGTACAATGGTGAAGGGGCGGGTGGTAAAGCTGGGAAAGCTTGTTAGGCACATAAACATCTTGCGTGGGTAGTGTGCCTGTATCATAAATATGCCAGATATATGTATTGTGACGAGGGTGTGTGCTGTTAAAATATATAGGAAAAACGTCATGCTGGTTATCGGGCACCATTACGTTTAGCACATAACCGAGGCGAAGGGCAAAGCCCATTACAAACATAATAGCTATTACGTGTTTGGTTTTTATGCCCTCGTCCGCTGCCAAGACAACAAGACTTACCGCGCAGATAAGTGCCGATACAAGCACCGCTTTTTCTGAGGGGGTGTAATCGGTAGCAAGCAGATAACGAATGCCTGCCCCACCCCCAAGCAAAGCCACCGTGCTTATTATGTGCTTTGCCAAAGAAAGCTCTGTACGCCGCACCCACAGGCAGAAGGCGATAAGTGCCGCCACCGTGTAAACGCTTACAGCGCTGAGCCCGAAAAAGCCCAAGGCAAATACGGAAAATATCACGCTTAGCGTGACAAGCAGACTTGGTGTAGGGTCTGTCTGAACAGTTTTGCGTTCCTTAACCCAAACGCAAAGCTGAGCCGCAAGAAAAACCGCCGCAAGTACAAGGCACAGCTTGGGCAAAGAGATAAATTTGCCGTTCTCCCCTATTTCATAAAGTGACTTACCCTTTAAATACTGGTGCTTTTGCCCCATAAACAAACAGCAAAGGCTTAAAAACGCCGCCGTTATATAGGGGTGCCCGCCGCAGAAATCGAACAAGGGCTTTCCGTTAAAAAATATTCTCTTTTTAGGTGCGAATTGCCGAATTTCCATGGAAAGATCTTGTTTTTCCACAACTAATTCTCCTCGCTTTTAGCTGTCTCGTGATACTCTTTTTCCGTATTAACTTCCCAAACCGCCCTTTTGTCGGTACTGCCGTGGGCGATTGCATCCACTGCTTCCATTGCCGTAAGCATGGAATGGTCCATATTGTTGTAGCGGTGCTGGCCGTTTCTGCCTATGCAGAACAGATTGTCAAAGCCATCCAAAAACTCCCTCACCCTGTCAAATCGGCTGTATGCGCCGAAGTATGCGGGGTATGCTTTTTTTACCTTTATGCACACGCTGTCCTTTACGTCCTCGCGGCGAATTATATCTATCTTTACCAGCTCGTCTATGGCAAAGTTGATAAAGTCCTTCTCCTCCATATTCCACATATCGTCGCCCTCGTTACAGAAATACTCCAGCCCCATAAACACGGTGTTTTGGGGGTCGGCGACCATATACGGAGACCAATTATTAAAGATTTGCAGTCTGCCGATTTTAACGTCACGCTCTTGCACGTATATCCAACAGTCGGGCACTATGCCTCCCACGGTCTTCATATTTGTTTTGTTTTCCAGAAGCAGTCTGTCAAGCAGCAGACCCACGGTTATAAAATCACGGTAGGGCAAAGCGGCGGCGATTTGGCGCACTTCCTCCGGGGCGGCGTCAAAGCCTTCTATCAAATCCTTTACGGGCATGGAAGAAAGAACGTAATCACAATCCAGCACGCTTTCCTTTCCTTCCCTAAGCACACGGACCCCTGTTATTTTGTTGCCCTCGCTTACAACGCCAAGGGCTTTTGTATCTGTCAGTATAATCCCGCCAAGCTCCGCCACCTTATCCGCCAAGGTCTCCCAAAGCTGACCGGGGCCTTTTTTTGGGTACACAAACTGCTCTATAAGTGAGGTTTCGGTTTTCGTCTTGTCCTTCTTAAGCATGGACATAAGCGCCTTGCGCAGGGACAGCCCCTTTACACGCTGTGCACCCCAATCCGCAGAAATGTTCTCGGGGTTAACGCCCCAAAGCTTTTCCGTGTAGTCCTCAAAAAACATCTCGTAAAGAGGTTTTCCGAAGCGGTTGATATAAAAGTTTTTAAGGTTGGTCTCCGGCTTTTTTACAATACAGCTTTTTACGTAGCCGAAGCCGCTTTTTACCGTCCTGCCGAAGCCCATATTTTTAAAGGTTTCGGCTTTCATGGAGATGGGGTAATCGAAAAACTTACGCAGGTAAAATATGCGGGATACACGAGTGCGCACCAGCATAACCTTATCTTCTTTTTCCGGGTCGGGACCACCCTCTGCCAAGGGCTTTTGGTTGCCCGTTATTATATCGTCCGAAGAAGGGGCGCCCTGGGTGGGAAGCAGCATCTGCCAAAAATCCGTTACACGCTTGTCCTTAGAGAAAAAGCGGTGGCCGCCCAAATCCATACGGTTACCCTTGTAGTTGGCTGTACGGGAAATACCGCCCATAAAGGGGCTTTCTTCTACAACAATAGGCAGAATATCGGTTTTTGTAAGCAGCTCGTATGCCGCAGTAAGCCCCGCAGGGCCTGCGCCGATAATAACGGCGTGTTTTCTGTTCTTCATGCCTATTCTCCCTTAAACACAAAAATTTTTCTGCCTGCGTAATTCCACACCAAAACGATGCCCGTTACGCAAAGCTTTACGGCGTATTTGCCAAGGTCGCCAAGGACGGCGCCCACTATACCCTCCCCAAGGAGCTGTAAAAGCTCGGTAAGTACCAAGCCCACAACACCAACGGCGGCGAAAACGAAAAAGGCTTTTTTTGTTTTGCCCTGTTTTTGTTGGCTTTCGCTGCGGAAAACCACCGCCATAGACAAAACGTAGTTTACCGCAAGACCCGCCACAAAGCCTGCGGCGGTAGAGATAACAAGCGCTGTACTGCTGTCGGAAGCAAAAACAAGCTCCCTAAGCAAAGCAAAAACGCCGAAATCCACCACAAAGGCTATGCCGCCGACCACGGCGTAGCGCAAAAACTCTTTTATTATATCAAGCCTTTTTTCTATCATCAAAATCTATCCTTTAAAAGCCGTAAAACACAAAATGGGGGTGCAGATACCACTTTCCGTCCTGTTTTACCACATACACCGTCTGGTCCTTTTCTTCCTCACCGTAGCTTCCGCTGTAGCTGAGCTTAAGCTTTATGCGCCATACCTCCTCGGTGTTCTCCTCGGTAACAAAGCGCTTGTAGGTGTAATAGTCCAAATTAGGGTCGGCGGCCATTGCGTCAAGCTCCGCAACACTTATCTGTTCTTCGGATAAAAACTCGACAGCTACGGCATAATCCTCGCCGTAATTTGCCTTGTTTGACTTTATCATGTAAGTGCTTAAATATTCGGACATGGTTTTGCAGGGTGCAAAAACACCCGCAATAACGTAGCTTTCCTCATAATGCTCCTTAAGCGAAGGAGGGAAGGCAGAGTAGTAAGCGTCCCCGTCTCCGTTAAATATAGCAGTTATGGCTTTTTCTACGGGAGCGGTTTTTTCACTTGTGCCTTTAAAGCTGACGCCCTCGTCCTTGCCGCAAGCACTTAGGGCAAGCGCCGTTGCCGTGATGATAAGAAACGTCGCCACAGCCAAAATTATAAGCTTTTTCTTTGTCATTCTGCGCTGCCTCCGTCAATTGCATTCATCTTCATCTGGGCAAAGCCCTCTGTTGAAATAGTAACAACACGCTTTTTGGTTGCAGAGTCGTAGGGGCTTATAAGTCCCTTTGCCTCCAGCTTATCAATGATACGTGCGGCTCGGGCGTAACCTATGGAAAGCCTGCGCTGAAGCAGAGAGGTGGATATAGAGTCGCTGTCCAAGCCGATCTCCAATGCATCCAGCTCCAAGGGGTCCATATTGCCGCCGTCCTCGGTATCTGCCTCGGCGGCACGTTTTGAGCCCTTCTCACCGCAAAGCTGTGCTTCTTTTTCTATTATCTGCATTACGTCTTCACTGTAGTGAGCCTCTGCCGCTTCCTTAAGGTAGGTACAAACAGAGATAACTTCCCTACCCTCTACAAATGCGCCCTGAACACGCAGGGGCTTTGTAGCACCGACAGGATTATAAAGCATATCGCCCTTGCCAAGCAGTTTTTCCGCACCCGTTATGTCAAGTATGGTACGGCTGTCCACCTGAGAAGCAACCTTGCAGGCAATACGTGAAGGGATGTTTGCCTTAATAAGGCCTGTAATAACGTCAACAGAGGGTCTCTGGGTACCGATTATAAGATACATACCTGCGGCTCTTGCCTTTTGTGCAAGACGGCAGATAGAGTTTTCTACCTCGGAGGGGGCTGTCATCATAAGGTCAGCCAGCTCGTCGATAACTATAACCACCTGAGGAATGTACTCCTTCTCGGGGTCGTCTGCGGTAAACTCATTATATTCTTCCAGATTCCTTGCGCCAACCTCCTGTATTTCGGAGAAGCGGCGTTCCATCTCCATAACCGCCCAACTTAATGAGCCTGCCGCCTTCTTGGGCTCGGTCACTACGGGGACAAGCAGATGGGGGATGCCGTTATAATCAGCAAATTCTACCTTCTTGGGGTCGATAAGTATAAGCTTTACCTCATCGGGACGGGCACGGTAAAGCAAGGAAACAATGAGAGAGTTGATACATACGGACTTACCCATACCCGTTGCACCTGCGATAAGTAAGTGGGGCATTTTGGATATATCCAGATGTACGGGGTTACCTACAACGTCCATACCAAGGCAACAAAGCAGGTTGCTTTTTGCATTTTTATAGCCGTAATCTTCAAGAAGCTCTCTAAGTCTTACAATGCTTTTGTTTTTGTTGGGTATCTCTATACCAACGGCGGATTTGCCGGGGATAGGCGCTTCTATTCTTACGCTGGTTGCCGCAAGGTGAAGTGCAATATCGTCACTGAGGTTAGATATCTTGCGAACTCTTACACCTGTATCGGGCTGAAGCTCAAAACGGGTAACCGTAGGGCCGTGACTGGTGTTTATAAGCTTTGCGCCAACGCCGAAGTTGGATAGCGTATCTATAAGAAGCTCGCTTGTACGGCGTGACTCCTCAGCAGACATACCAACACTGCCCCTCTCCTTGGGGGCAAGCAGGCTTAAGGGCGGGAACATATAGGGCGCATCGTTGTTGACCGCCTCTGTTTCCACCACCACGGGGGGCAGTATCTCCCGCTCCTCGGATTGCTCCGCAGGCTGTTCTTCCGCTGTCTCTTCTACAGGCTGTACTTCTACCACAGGTTCCTCAACGGGTGCAGGCTCTGCCACAGGCTCTTCTGTCACGGATTCTTTAACGGGTTCTTCCGCCAAAACAGGTTCCGCAATTTTTACTTGTTCCACGGGCTTTACCGGGTATTCCTCATAAAAAGTATCCGGTTTTGAAGGCTTGGATTTGCGTGTGCGGTTTATCTCTATCTGTTCGGGAATAGGTGTGATTTCCGTTTTGGGCAAGTCCTCTTCAGTTATAAGATGGGCTTTTTTCTTCTTTTCTTCGGTGGAACGAACAGGCGGTTCTCTAAGCTCTGCCCCTGACCTGCCCACGTTCTTTTTAACGGGCTTGTCCACCACTGCACTAAGTTCTTCCGCTTCCTCATAATCCTTGTCGCTTACCTGCACGGTTATCACACGGAGGCCCTTAACAATGCTGCGCAATACCCTTAAAGGCGTTGTGTCGAACAGCAGCGGAAGTGTAAGCAAAAACAGTGCCCAACACACTATGGAGGTGGCAACATTGCCCATTAGTACACAAAGTGCGGCGTAGAGGTATCCGCCCAGAACACCTGCGCCTTCGCCCTTCTTGCCTGCGCCGTACATATCGCCGTCAAGGGCAAAAAGTGCATTGTCCCCTGCGGTAAAGCGGTGAAACATCGCCAAAAACAAAAGGAAGCTTAAGACAGATATGCACCATTTTGCGGCAACCTTGTCGTTTTTTCTGTCTTTATACCAAGTGCGTATGAGGTTTATAAGGTACAAAGGTAAAAACGCCATTCCCCAAAAACCCATAATACCCATAATTACGGGACGAAGATATTTGCCTATTATTGCCATATCCTTTACAATAAGCATAAGCAAAAATAAAGCCGTCACCACCAAGGTAAGACAAAGGCCCAAAAAAGAATGGTCCTTTTTGGGTGGAGTAACATTACGATTTGCATTGCTTGCTGTTTTGCCCGCAGGCTTACGTGCAGGCGTTTTTTTGTTTGTTTTGCTGGTTGTTTTCTTCTTCTCTGCCATATTATTCCCGTTCTGTATTATTAACTTTTATTTTATAAACAAATCGCCCATTATTGCGGCCGTGCCCACGATGAAGCAATAAACAGCAAAAGCGCTGAAGTTTTTCTTTACCGCAAAATAGTTAAGTATTTTTATGGCGAATATGCCCGATATGGCCGCTGCCGCCATACCGGCGAGGCATGCAGGTGCGCCTACCGCGACAAACAGGTCACCCTTAAGCTCCAAAATCTCCAACAAATTGGCGCCCAAAATTGCAGGTATGGAAAGCAAAAAGGAAAACCTTAGCGCCTCCTTGCGGTCTAAATTATTAAAAAGACCGCCCGTTATTGTACTGCCCGAGCGGGATATACCGGGCAAGACACCGAAAAGCTGAAACATCCCTATGTAAAGCCCACGGCGAAGCTTGCTTTGCTCTACCTTTTCGCTGTTGCGACTAAGACGGTCGGAAACAAACAGCATACAACCGTTTATCAAAAGCAATACGCCGATAGCCCAACTTACGTCAGACAGCGCCTCCACCTTGTCCGAAAGCATTGCGGCAGGCACAAGCGGCAAGCAAGCAATACAAAGCATAAGAAAAAGCTTTTCGCCACCGTCAAGTGGGTTCTTAAGCTTGCCGTTAAAAGGGCGTGCAAGCAAGGAAAATACGCTTTTTATAAGCTTCCACACGTCGGCCGCGTACATAACAAACACCGCTACAAGGGTGCCGAAATGCAAAAGGATGTTAAAGGTAAACAAATCCTCCGTACCGGCAGGGCCGAAAAAGTTTTGTGCCAGCGCTAAATGGCCGCTGCTGGATATGGGCAAAAACTCGGCAACGCCCTGCAGTACGCCATACAAAATGGCTTCTAATATTTCCATTGTTTATCTCCTTTTTCTAAGCTTTACCAAAATTATATGGCAAAGACCCAAGCCCACGCCGCAAAAACAAAAGGCATGACACAGCCCTTTAATAATTTTGCCGGCAAAAACACGGTTTTCGTCTACATTTGAAAGGATAACCACGCCGTAAACTGCCGTTGCGGAATTTACACGCTCGTCCCCCCTAACCGTAACCACAGCATAATAGTTGCCCGCTTTTACGGGCACCCCCGAAACAGGAGCGGCGCTGTTACCCTCTACCTTGTAATAGTTTACGCTGTAATCTACATAATCGGGTGAAACGCTTACACTAACGCCTTTAAATTTGCCGTCCTCTACGGCGTTAACCGCTTTTCCTTCAATAACAACGTCTGCCTTTTGTATGGTTATATAGCTGTAGCTTACACTGTCCGTATAGCTGTAACGGTAAGTGTCTACGGGATAGGCGCTTATGAGGTAGGTACCGCACTCTACAAGAGGGAACGCCACCGTTTCGCCCGTCTGACCGTTAACATACTTATATGCACTATATTTAAGCTGTATACCCGCCGGAACAGTAGTTGCCTCGGTTAGCTCCACACCTTCAGGCGTATAAGTATACACCAAATCTTCCATTTTAATTTCGGCAACAACCTTTTTTATAACAATTCTGCCGCTGCCTACCACTGTATCCAACACAAAGCAGGCCGCCGTATAGTCACCGGGGTCAGTAGGCGGCTCTTCCGTATATTCTCCGCTGGAGCCGTCCGCATATATGCGGCTGTACTTAAGGCAACACTCCGCTGCCGCCACATTTATGCTCCATTCAGGTACAACAGGCTCGCCGGTATAATCCGCATCAAAAGACTGCACCGTGGCTTTAAATTCTTTGGGTACGCTAAGCAAAGCCTTGTCATCTGACACGGGACCGCCGTATACCTCGCCCACTGTAAAAATAAGGTATTTGCCTACGCAGGTGACCTTTTCGTTTAAAGGCGTAGCCTCCATGTGCACCAAGTAGCTGCCCATATCCACGGGGACCTCCACCTCGGTGCCTTTGTCCGATAGGGACTTTATTGCACGGTAGCTTATTTTTACGTCCACCATTCCTGCCGCCCAGGAAGGAGACAGGCTGTATCTTACGGGATTTGCCATAGCAGTATGGGCTACGCTTTGGTTTGGCACATTCAAATACACCGTGGCAGGTGTAACCGTAAAGCTTGCCACCGCCTCGGCAGAGCCATGGGTAGCCGTTTCTTCTATGTAAGCCCTTACGGTATAGCTACCTACTTCCATGATGGGCAGATTTATCATCTCGCCGCTTTCGTTGTCTTTTACCTCATAGCGAAGCTCGTAACTGAAATCGCCCGCATCAGCAACAGGTCTGTGCCCTGAGGGGGAATATTCCGCTACGGTATTGGAAAGGTTTATGGAAACGGCCCTCTTCCCCGCATTTTCGCCTATGGCGCACACCGGCAAAGCAAGGGATGCGGCGATAACAACAAGCAAAATCACAGCAAAAACCTTACGCATAGCAAAAACACCCCCATTCTCATACTTATATACTTTATATAATACTACAGTCTTTATATTTTTTCAAGTACAAATTGCACATTTATGCTCCTCACTCCTTGAAATACCGTAATTTTTATGGTATGATTTTCACTGTTGGGAGGTGTTTTATCTTTGGTTAATTTAGGTAACAGTTGGGATGCACTTTTGAAGGAAGAATTTGCTTCCGATTACTACCTTAAGCTAAGGCAGTTTTTAAAGTCGGAGTACCTTGGCAGCGGCCACAGGATATTCCCGCCTATGAACGATATATTCAACGCCCTTAAAGCAACGGACTATAATGACGTTAAGGTGGTTATACTGGGACAGGACCCATACCACGGCATAGGGCAAGCTCACGGGCTTTGCTTTTCCGTATGCAAAGGGGTTGTGCCGCCGCCTTCTTTGGTTAATATATATAAAGAGCTGCAAGCGGATTTGGGAATAACGCCGCCAAGCCACGGTTGTCTTACGGACTGGGCAAAGAACGGCGTGCTTCTTCTTAACGCGGTGCTTACCGTAAGAGAAGGACAGGCGGGCAGTCACCGCGGCAGAGGATGGGAGCAGTTTACCGACAAGGTAATAGAGCTTTTGAACAAGCGTGAAAAGCCCATGGTCTTTATGCTGTGGGGTAATTACGCCAAGGCAAAGGCAAGCCTTATTGACGGTAGCCGCCACAAGATACTTACTGCCGCACACCCAAGCCCTCTTTCTGCGTGGAACGGCTTTTTCGGGTGCAGGCATTTTTCCGCCGCCAACGAGTTTTTGGGCGAGAACGCGGTGGATTGGAGAATAGGAGAGTAGACTTATGCTTTTAAAATTCACAAAGATGCACGGTTGCGGCAACGACTACATATACGTTAACTGCTTTGAAACAGAGCTTAAAGACCCTAACGCTGTGGCGGCAAAGCTTTCCGACCGTCATTTTTCCGTAGGCGGCGACGGACTTATAATGATTTGCCCTTCCCAAATAGCCGATGCAAAAATGCGTATGTTTAACGCCGACGGCAGCGAGGGCAGAATGTGCGGCAACGCTATCCGTTGCGTGGGCAAGTATCTGTACGACAATGGAATAGCAAAAAAGGATGTTATAACCGTGGAGACCCTAAGCGGAATAAAAACCCTGTATATGCAGGTGGAAAACGGTGTTGCCGTGGCGGTCAAAGCCGACCTTGGCAAGGCGATTTTTGAAAAAAGCGCCGTCCCCGTGGTTTGGGACAGCGCAGACTGCCTGCAAGTACCTCTTACCGTAGAGGGCAAAGAGTTCTTGTGCAACGCCGTATCCATGGGCAGTGCCCATTGCGTGTGCTATGTGGATGAGGTTCAAAGCTTCCCCTTGGAGATATACGGCAAGGCCATGGAGGTGCACCCCGCCTTCCCCGAAAGGGTCAATGCGGAGTTTATAAAGGTCATCGACCCCCACACCATAGAGATGCGTGTTTGGGAGCGCGGAAGCGGCGAAACCTGGGCTTGCGGCACGGGCGCTTGCGCATCTGCAGCGGTGTCGGTAGCCTTGGGCTATTGCCCTGCAGGTGAGGATATTACCGTGTGCCTTAAGGGCGGCAAGCTTGTAATAAACGTAACGGAAGAGCGTGTGCTTATGACAGGCCCTGCCGTTAAGGTATGCGATGGCACTATTGAAATATAATCTTCCCCACCACTCACTGCGTTCGTGGCGTGGCCCCCGGAAAATTAATAAGCACCTTTTCCGTTCGCTCGCGCCTGCGCGCCACTTCGTGGCACTTGCGGAAACTAAGGTGTATTTTCTGCGGCACATGTCCGCAGAAAATACGGGATTGATGTTCTGAAAAAATATCGAATGGCGAATCCATATATCGCCGGTTTTTACACAGGGCAGTTATTGCCCTTCTTCCCTTTCCAGCCATTTGATAAAGGCGGCTTTTCCCACCATAACTCGGTTGCCTACTCTTACCGAAGGGAAGCCCTCGCTTTTTAAAAGTCCGTATGCACCCGAGCGTGATATGCACAGTGCGGCGGCAATCTCTTTTGCGGAAAGCACTATGGGCAACTCCTCGTAGCATTTGTAAATGCATTGTTTCATCTATCCTGCCTCCTTTCAATGGTATTTTATCGAAAGTGTGGGGAAATAAAACGGACTTAAAACAAAAAGCAGGAGGTTTTGTCCCCTCCTGCCAATATTACACTTGTTTATTTATATGCTCTTTTAGCACAAGATTTATATACTGAGACAACGAACGCTCATCCTCCTCAGCCTTTTGCTTTATCTTTTCCAATAAATCTGCATCCACGGTTATGCTTATTTTCTCTTTCAAGGGCTTCATAATATATCTTCACCTCAAAATTATTATACACCACGTAGGATTTTATATTGACAAATCGGATAAAGTAGGATAAAATACTACCAAAGAAATAAAAAACGGAGGATGTATTATGAAAAAAGCCACAGCCCTTGTGCTTTCCTTGCTGCTTATTCTCTCCCTTGTTGCCTGCGGCGGAAGCGAAAGTAAAGACAAAACCGAAAGCGAAGGCAAAAGCGCCGCAATTATCGAGGCAGAAAAAGCGATACGCACCATCGGCGAAGTGACGATCGACAGCGAAGAGGCAATAAAAAACGCCGAAAAGCTTTACGGTATACTTACCGACAGTGAAAAAAGCCAAGTTAAAAACCGTCTTGATTTGGTTGATGCACGAGACGCCTTTGACACCCTGAAGGCAAAGCAAATTTTTGACAACGCCAAGGAAGCATACAACAAAATAGCGCAAGCCTCTACAATGTGTATTGATGGTATGGATGATATATACGGTGCTTGGCAATTCGGCATATACGAAGCCGATGAATGCAGCATCAGTACCGTGTTTTCTTATATGGCACTTGAAACAAGCTTTACATATTCCCAGCTTGAAGCGGCGGCGGCTAATTGCGGTCTTGACAGCTATGATTGCGTATACGGTGCTTATGGTGTTGACGAGTGGCAATGTTGCCTGTGGGTAGTAATGCAAGCCCACGAGGATGCCGGTACCCACACCACCATAAACGGTCTGCTTTCACAGGCGGAGGTTATTTTGAAGGATATGGGTACGGAATATTCGGATTACGAATACTACCCCACCCTTAAGGAATATTATTCAAAGGTTTCGTCCTATGCAAGCTTTTTTGCAGAGCCCACCGGCTCCTTTGAGCAGCTTAAAACCACTATAAATGATTACGAAAACAGCATAAGAACCTTAAACTCTGACCTTGAATTTGTTTTCAAGGAGTCCATATCCGACGGTTTCAGCGAAGCTGTAGGTGTATAAATGCCTATCGTTTTATTTGCAAGTCTGATTTCACTATGTTTCACCCAACAAAAAAGCGTCCGCTTTCGGCGGACGCTTCAGACTGTCGAAAAAGTCCAGTTTATACTGGGCTTTTTTGCGTAAATGTGGTATAATGGATGCGGGTGATGAAAATATTGGAAGAACAGAGAAATAACCACCATAGAAACGATGGTGAAATAGTAAGCCTTGATATGTTAGTACCAAGGTTCCATCTGCTTAGGAAAATAGACAAAGCCATAGATTGGAAAAAGATATATCCCATAGTAGAAAGTAAATACAGTAAAATAGGTCGTCCAA
>JAZSIW010000053.1:0-18002 GCA_045534025.1 Eubacteriales bacterium
TCACGATGTTATTGTGGCAAGAAAAGGAGTATACACAGACGGCGACATTGTAGTAAAGGGCGACGAAAACCTCGTTTCCCAAAACATTGTTGAGGGAAAAGAGATATTTGGCATAGAAGGCTCTCACATTTGTCGCAACCCCCTCGAACTCCTCTACACCGAAGGCGCAGAGATAACCCCAGAGGATTGGGGAAATATTAATTTAGATGGGCGTGACCTTACTTTAAAAAACACCAAATGTAGAAAAATTGCTTTTCCCGATACACAAACATCTGCTATTGCGATGCCTGGCAACTCTTATTTAGAAGAGTTTGATAGCGGTAAAAGTATGAGTATAACAGCGGCAAATGGCAACAATCCCTCACAAGCAACTTTCCAAGGTTGTATCAACTTAAAGAAGGTTACATTTGGCGAGAACTTCTTGCCTTTTGGCAATTATTCATTTATAGCGTCTGGCACATATAACCATATCCCCATAGAGGAAGTACGTTATCACGGCACAATAGACAAATGGGCTGAAGCGACGAGAAATACCAACGCGGACAGAGCAAACCCACTTTTTCATCGCGAGGGCGGTAGCTTCTATTTAGGCGATAGCACAGAGCCATTAACCGAAATAAACTTAACAACGGCAACCGTTATACAGGGCGGTGCCTTCGCTGGCTTTAAAGATGTAACTAAGATAGTCGTTGGAGCAAGCGTGTCTTCTATTAAAGAGTATGCTTTTCGGTGGTCGGCAATTGATACTCTTATATTAAAAGGCGATACAGTTAAGACTTTGTCAAATGTTACGGCTTTAGCCGATACACCCATAGCAAACGGCACAGGCATAATATACATTCAACCCGAAACGGTTGACGAAGCTACGCTTGTGGCGGAATACAAGGCGGCAACGAATTGGAGTACATTCGCAAACATCAAGCCTTTTAGCGAATATACAGGAGGTTAATATGTTACATACAGAAAACACAACCATTAACGGCAAAGACTATGTACGCACATATTCAGACACTTACACCATAGAGCGCGACGGTGTGGAATATGATGAAGCTATTGACCCTGTAGACAGCGAGAGGGTTTACACGGAAACGGCAAATCTAAAAAGCGGTGCAAGTGATGACGAAGCCACAGAAACTGATTATCTTGCCGCCCTTGCAAAGTTAGGGGTGAGCGAATGACAAAAGCGGAATTAAGCAAAAAGACAGAGGCTGTAATAAGCGAAACAAAAGAAGCTTTGCAAACGGCGTACGATGCTTTGAATTCGGGTCAGCAGAAGAAGATATTAAAAAACGAAGCAGTAAAGGTCTTGTTTGACCGTTACGGCGTTGAATACTAAAAAGGGGGTATAGTATGAAAACAAATCTTACAAAATTTACACTTTCGGCGGCATTTGCCGCTATAGGCAGCATGTGCAAGGAGCTTGCAGTTCCGTTTGTTGTGCTGTGCGTATTGATGCTTGCCGATTACATTACCGGCATGGTTAAAAGCTGGCAGTTGGGAACCTTGTGTTCGCGCACCGGCATAAAAGGCCTTATAAAAAAGTTGTGTTACGGACTTGCAGTTGTAGCGGCAATAGGCATTGACTATGTAATAGTTATCGCATCATCAAAGTTTGGCTACGATATCGGCATACAGCCTTTCTTTGGCTGGCTTTGCACCGCTTGGCTTATTATTAACGAATGCATCAGTATACTTGAAAATCTAAGCGCTATGGGTGTACCTATGCTGGCCTTTCTTGTGAAGGTGGCAAAGAAGCTTAAAAATAATGTGGAAAGTGCAGCTGATAACACAAAAGAAAGCGACGAAAACAAGGAGAGGGAAAATGCAGACAAAAGAGTATAAAATATACATATCGCCTGCAAACCATTACAAGCAGTACGCTATACCCGGTTATAACGAAAAGCAGCAAATGGACCTGCTTGCGCCTAAGCTTGTAGAAGCTTTGAAGAAATACGAGGGCGTTACACCTATCCCTGCCACCGTGTTTGCGCTCAGCCGTGATTACCAGGGCAGGCCGGAAGAAGCCAAAAAAATGGGATGTGATATCTACACAGCACTTCATAGCAACGGCGGCGGCGGCAAAGGAGCGTGCGTATTTTATCACCCAAAATACGAGCTTTCCAAAAAGCTTGCTCTCAGTATTGTTGCCGAGCTTAACTCAATATGTCCTATAAAGAGCAACAGAGCCGTACAGCCCGCTATCTATCCTTGGAGCTATAATGAATGGAATTTTGGCGAAGTGAGGGAGCCGGCGAACAAAGGTATTGTACCGGTGCTTATAGAACACGAATTTCACGACACCGAAAAGGGCGCTCGTTGGATTGTAGATAACCTCGACGCAATTGCCGAAGCGGACGCCCGTGCCATCGCCGCTGCTTTAGGCCTTAAGCTTAAAGAAGTGCCCGGCGATGTAAACGGCGACGGAGAAGCAAACAGCCTCGACGCGGCGCAGATACTTAAGCACGATGTAGGGCTTGCGCCACTCACTGCTGAACAACTTGCCGCCGCCGATGTGAACGGCGACGGCACCGTAAATAGCCTCGACGCAGCACAGATACTCAAGCACGACGCCGAGCTTAAATAAAAAAACGCGCCAAACATAATAAATAGCGGCACGTTTTTTTATAGACTAAATATTACATGATTCTAAACCATACCAAAAAAACAACTATATTTTTCTGTTTTTTGAGTACAGATTAACGACAAAAAGCAGCAAGAACGACATAAATAAACAAATTCATATGAAAAAATTGTAGAAACACGCATTTTTTTTTGCAAAAGCACTTGATTTTTATAATAAATTATAGTATAATAAGTGAGCTTGATATGTTGAGAGACATATCGAAAGCCAAGGGGTGGAGCCCTTGGCCTTCGGGTTTGCGGCTACTAGGAACTGCGAAGGATAAATGCTAGCAACGCAATGGTAGCGACGAAGATTGATAGGCTTATGAACAGGGACACTAGCGAGTCTGAAACATTGTTTAGTGCTTGTAATCTCGCCTCTTTATCTTCATTGTTCTTGGTAGCCGTCACACTTAACAGTAATGCCATAAGCATTAGCAACGCAGTTGACAGCGTATTAAGAATTTGAAGCATAGCTGAATCTCCTTTCTCTTAATTTTGACATCACGTAGATTATAGCAAATTTTTTAGTGCGTTGTCAAGACTTGGTGTGAATTTCTCCAAAATTCACAACATTATTGGTGTAATTTTGTGCGTTTTTATCAAAGCTTTTCGTTTTGTGTGCGTTTACAATTGGTTATGTTTTGAGATGCAGAGTCACTTTAGAGTGGCTTTTTTTGTTGGAATCTAATTATAACGTGGAAGACCTTTTCTGTGCTAATGTTAAATGTAGAAGTATTATTGGAGCTCTTTAGAGGATAAAACTATTTGAAATTAGCATAGGACGCAAAAATATGATTGTTATAAAGTATTGCTCGCATCGCAGCCCACTTAACCTTTTTTATGTTGGAGTTGCAGAGACTAGCTAAACGGATGGTTAAGGGCGTGAACATCAAGTAGTATTACCTGCCTAATTGTTTGCTACATAGTAGAAAAACTTACATTAATTTTTCTCAAGTGTTGCAAGCCACACTTAAATGAGATCTTCATATAACCGATTAGGTTTAGTAATTCTACCCTTTGTTTTACCCTTTAAAGGGTGTAAGATGGTAGATTTATTTGTATGTTTTTTTGTTGAAGAGCGATAAAGGCGTACATAAACACATGCTTTCTACGTAAAAAACGAAGGTGAGAAAATTCAAATCCCTCCTTCTCCGCCAGAAAAAAGCAAGTCTTGCGACTTGCTTTTTTCAGTTATATTCGCCTTACGGCGAGTTCTATTGCTCCGCAGTGATATTCGCTTCGCGAGTTTGGGAGGCGAATATAATATCACTGAAGCCGTAAGGCTTCAATATCACTTTCTTGCAGAGAAAATATCGCTCCGTCGAAGACGGAATATCACTAATAGCTCCAACGCTTATGTGAGGGTTCAAAGTTGTCCCTAAACGCTAAATGTTACCTGTTAAAACTACGACGAATTACGGAGGGGTTAAGATGCAAACAGTATATTGTCCGGTAAAGGACGGAGACATAAACGGTGACGATTGTCTATTAATCTGTGATGTAGCGGACGAGATGATAACCCCTAGTGCTTTGCCTGAAGAGATTAAATGGGACGAAAATCAACGCCGTGTATGCAAGTTCTGTAAGTATCATGCAGACCTTGATGAGTAAACTGTTTATTACGCAGACCTGCCCGAAAGAATAATTATTTGTGTTGATTTTTTGTAAAAAGTGTATTATACTGTGCATTGAGATGATAATTTATCATGGAGGGTAAAAATATGTCTATGTATTGTTGTTGCTGCGGAAACGCTTATCGTTCCGTTTTGAAAGAGCCGTTTTACTTATCTAACGACAAAATCCTGTGCGACCAATGTGCAAAGCCCATAGTGGCAGAGATGGAAAGGCTGTACAGTATAAACAACAAGCAAGAATTTGATGTGGTAAAAGCAAAAATAGTGGAGATTTGCCAAAGCTGTTACAGCATGGATATAACAAAGCATGTTGTTATTATAATAGACAAGCTGTATAAACGGGCTTTTCCGTCGGGTAGGGAGTATCTGCCGCAAAATAATTATGCTCCTATAACCGCCTATACCGCCTCTAACGCCAAGGAGACTCCCGGTATGTTCAGCAATATCGGCCAAAAAATAAAAATGCTGGCAAACGCACTTGCTTGGATAGGCATAATTGCATCCATTTATTTCGGAGTTTTTCTGATGATTGATATTGATGTATTAACCGGCGTTGTGGTTTTATTGGGGGGAAGTCTGTTTTCTTGGCTGGGCTCTTTTTTGCTTTACGGCTTTGGACAGCTTGTTGATAACTCTGATAAGATACGAAGAATGATGGAAAATAAATAGCAAAAAAGGAACTGCCTCAAATGCTTTAATCTTGCATTTGAGGCAGTTTTTGTTGTCGGGGTCTCCACGAAGTCGTCAGACTTATTGGTGTGATTTACGCTGCTTAATTTACTATTCGCTTAACCCATTTGCCTTTTTTAACAAATATGCCGCCGATAAGGCATTTCAAGCCGTTAAGCCCTTGGCATATTGCGTATATGGGCAGGATCGTAAGGGGCGTATGCTCGCACAGTATAAAGGCAACGGGCACGCTTACAGCCCACACAAAGCCCGAGTCGAAGATTATTGTTATAAGCGCCTCGCCGCCGGAGCGCAAGGTAAAATACGAAGCGTGGGCAAATGCATCAAGAGGCATAGCCAAGGCGCAAATCTGCATCATCCTTGTGGAAAGCAGTTTTACCTCCGGCGTTATTTCGTAAAAGTCGGGTATAAACTCGGCACACAGGATAAAAAGGAGCATTACCGCAAGACTTACCGCTATGGAGAAGGCGATAAGCTTTATTGCAGAGTCCTTAGCCTCTTCTGTTTTGCCTGCGCCGAGAAGCTGACCGACCACTATGCCGATGGCAACGCCCACCGCCATAAAGGCTACCGAGAACACGTTAAAGAAGGTCTGTACGATATTGTTTGCCGCTACCACGTCCAGCCCCTCGCTTGAATAACAGCGGTTAACAAAGGCAATGCCTGCCGCCCACATAGTTTCGTTAAGCATAAGGGGCATACCCTTTGCGGCAATTCTCTTTATCAATGTCACAGGCACCCTAAAGCTTCTGTACGCACCCAAAACAAATCGGTTTGCTTCTTTTTGACGGTTGAAGTAAGTCCACAAAACAAGCACAAACATCTCTGTAAAACGGGATATTACAGTGGCTATCGCCGCACCTGTCACACCAAGCTTCGGTGCGCCGAAGTTACCGAATATAAGCACGTAGTTAAGCACAAGGTTTACAAAAACAGCGATTATACCTGCAAACATAGGGGGCGCAGTTTGCCCCGTCTCCCTAAGGGTACTTGCATAGCATTGCACTATTGCCGCAGGAATAAGCCCTATAAGCATTATTCTAAGATATTCTTTGCCTGCCAAAAGGGATGCCGCCGCATCCTCTGCTGTGCCATCGCCCTTCAGGTAAAGTCCTATAAGCCCGTCATCGTAAAAGAAAAACAGCGCCGTGACCAGGACCGTCAGTGCAGTACAAAACAACAGCTTAAAGCGGAATGTGTCCCTAAGTCCCTTGTGGTCGCCGTTGCCGAAAAACTGTGCGCCGAAAATACCCGCGCCGGATACCGCGCCGAAAATGCAAAGGTTATACACAAATATAAGCTGGTTGGCTACAGAAACGCCAATCATCTCCGTCTGTCCTACCTGACCGACCATAAGGTTGTCCAGCATATTAACAAAGTTTGTTATTCCGTTTTGTATAAGAATTGGCAACATAAGCAGTATTACTCTGCGGTAAAAGCGCCTGTCGCCGATAAGCTTTTTAAACATCTGTCTTTTCCTCCCGTGGGCGTAGCCAAAGCATTGCAATCCGAACCTGCTTTTCAGGGTCGGATTTCCGCCGCTACTGTGTCAAAATGCTCGTGAATACGTACAAGTATTCACTCCGCTTTTTCCTTGTATCAACAAAAATCTGCCACCTGAAAAGTCGAAAGACCCAAAAGGAGCTGAATTTTGAGAAAAGTTCAATAGCGTCAGCGGTTGGAGGACGAAGCAATACTTTCCGTATTGCAAGGACGAAAAATTAAAATTTGCCGAAAAGCATTGCATTTCAGCCCTTTTGGGCTGGTTCGGATTACAATGCTTTGGCTAGGGATTTTACCACATTTTAAGGGAATATGCAAGGGCTATGCCAAAATTAAGTTGCAACAGGGATGGATTTATAGTATAATTCCTAAGGGTGATTATATGGATTTGGAAAAGCTTGTTGAATATTGGCATAGTGAGGAGTCCGTGGCTAAGATAAAGGGCTGGGATTTTTCATATATCGGGGACAGGCACGAGGAGATAGGTGAGCTTCCTTGGGATTACAAAGCTTTGGTAAAGGAGCATTTGGAAAGCAACGCACGCCTTCTTGACATAGATACAGGCGGCGGTGAGTTCCTTTTGTCTCTTGGGCATCCCCTTTGCAATACCGCCGCAACGGAAAATTATCCGCCTAACGTGGCGTTGTGCCGTGAGAAGCTTATACCTTTGGGTGTGGATTTCAAACAGGCGGACGGTAATGGAGCATTGCCCTTTGAGGACGGAGCTTTCGATGTGGTTATCGACCGCCACGGGGATTTTAATCCCAAGGAGATACACAGGGTGCTTAAAAGGGGCGGACTTTTCATTACCCAGCAGGTGGGCACCTATAACGACCGTGAGCTTGTGGAGTTGCTGCTCGGTGACGTGCCTGTGCCCTTTTCCGACCAACGGTTGGATTTTGTAAAATCCGCCTTTGAAGAAGTGGGCTTTGAAATACTGCGCTCCGCAGAGCATTTTCGCCCTATGCGGTTTTATGACGTGGGGGCTATAGTGTGGTTTGCACGTATTATAGAATGGGAGTTTCCCGATTTTTCCGTAGACAGTCACCTGCAGGGCTTGCTTAAAGCGCAGGAATTGGTAGAAAAACAGGGATACGTGGAAACCAAAACCCACAGATTTATGCTTGTGGCAAGGAAGAAGTAACACAACTTTCGGTTGATAAAGCTTTTTGCAACTGCAGGTTGAGCGCCGAAGAAAAAATCGGCAAAACAGGGCTTTTTTCCTCAAGCGGCTAAACTAAGCCGTTATTGTAAGTGCGTCGGTTTTGCGGTATAATCAAGGTACCGCAAAAGAAAGGCAGGGCGTTTTATGAAAAAGATAGGTAAACTTATTACGGAGGCAAGGCGCGGTGCAGGACTGACGCAGGAAGCTTTTGCCGCAAAGCTTGGAATTACGCCGCAGGCGGTAAGCAAGTGGGAGAACGACGTGGGCTTTCCCGATGTGGCGCTTTTACCCGATATTGCTTCAATACTCGGTTTGTCTCTTGATGCTTTGTTCGGCGTCAAAGAGGAGCAAGCACAAGCCTTTTCTGATGTCTTTGAGGGCTTGCCCTTTATTTGCGCCTTTGAAAATACAGGCTGTTATTCCGATAAAAATGGGGCTAACGTTAGCGCCGACGGCAAGGCTGTATACTTTGCCGACGGTAGCGAGGCGCATTTTGCAAACGGGCTTGTTATTAACAAGGGCAGGGGAGAAATACGGTTTTACGAGGCGGACGCGATAAGAAAAAAGACAGATGACAGAAAATTCTATACAAAAATAACAAAGAATGCATTTGACAGCCTTAATATACATTTGGCGTTCCCGGCAGAGGTAAAAATATGCAGCGTAGAGGGCAGAGAGGCACATATTGAGGCAGAGGGCGACGGGGAGTTTATCGACGCCTTGGAGCTTATCGTTGACGGTGGGCGTCTGTCGCTTTCCGCTAAAACGGGCAGAAATTATAACGGCAGAAGCGACAACAAACTGTTGTTGCATCTTCCCTTTGAAAACGGTAAGGAATTAAGCCTTTCCGTAAGCGGTTCTGCCGATTGTGAAATAACGCCTTGGTTTGAGATGCTTAGCTTTAGCATATCGGGCAGCGGAGGCATAAAAGCCAAAGGCTGCGACAGGCTTTCCGCAAAGATAGCGGGCAGCGGAGATTTAGACCTCGGCATCGTTAAGGAAAGCGGAAGCATTTCCGTAAGCGGCAGCGGTGATGTCGTCATAGGCGAAGGGAAAGATATATACGCCTCCGTAGCAGGAAGCGGCGACATAAATATAAGCAAGGCGGTTAACAGCTTTGAAGCAAAAGTAGCAGGCAGCGGAGATATATGCGCAGGCGGTCAGCTTGAAAAGCTTAAGCTTGATATTTGCGGCAGCGGCAGCTTTAACGGCAAAGAGCTTTCGGTTTCCGAAGCGGATATATGCATTATGGGCAGCGGCGATATAGTTATAGACCGTATTAAAAGATGTTCTACCGAAAGGCTTAGCAAAAATTGCAGTTATAAAGTAAACAAAAGAGGATAAAAAGAAAAATACATTCCTTGGCGAAGCCAAATATCGACAAAAAGGCACCCGAATAAGAGAAACGCTCTTATTCGGGTGCTTTTTTGATTATATAAACTCTTTAAGGCTGTATCTTGTCTTGCCTTTGCCGCTTGTGGTTTCTGCGTGGAGCATAGAGCTGAGCACCGATTCCTCCACCGCTTCAACTACCAAGGGGAACAGCTTTTCAAGGGCGTTTTCAAAAAGCCGCTTGCTTTCAAAAACCTCGGCCTTGCTGTTGTGGGGAAGGGTTTGTGCTGTAGAGAACGCCACAACCACGTCGCCGCTTCCGTTGCCGTAGTAAGAGCCCACTCTTGCAAGTCCTGCCGCCGCCCTGCGGCACAACCTTTTAAGCTGACGCTCGTTAAGGGGTGCATCGGTGGCAAGTACTATTATTACCGAGCCCTTGTCGGCTTCGCTTTTTATCCTCAGCGCTTCTTTAAGCTCCGGTCCTACGGCTTTGCCGTCTATGCGCAAATAGTCTATAGAGCCGAAATTTGTAAGGGTAAGTGCGCCTACGGTGTACTCCTTACCGTCAAGCCTTGTAAGGCGGGAGGCAGAGCCTATACCGCCCTTAAAGCCAAAACAGCTCATACCCGTGCCTGCGCCTACCGCACCTTCCTCAAAGTCCTCGGCGGTGTTGGCAAGGGCCTCTGAAACGTGCTCCTCCTTAACGTGCAGACCGCGGATATCGCTAAGCCCGCCATCGTTACACTCAAAAACCAAGGGGTTAACGGTGCCGTCTTTGCCGCCTATGTGGGGGTTGTTCTCCATCATATAACGGATAAGCCCTGTGGCGGCAGTGCCCACGGACAGGGTGTTTGTAAGGACGATGGGCGTTTCTATAGTGCCCAGCTCCTCCACTTGCATAAGCCCCGTGGATTTGCCGTAGCCGTTTATAACGTGTACGGCACCAAGCACCTTCTCCGTAAACATATTACCGCCGTGAGGACGGATGGCGGTAACGCCCGTATTTATATTTTCGCCTTTAATTGTAACATGGCCTACGGTAACGCCCTTTACGTCGGTTATAAGGTTGCGCTTTCCCTTTTCGGCAAGCCCTATTTTCATATCTATGCCCATAATATTACGTCCTTTAAAATGTGGTTTTACCTTCGTATACCAGCACGGTATTACCCGTAAGGGTAACGCCCTCGTCGCTGTATCTTACAATAAGGTCGCCGCCCTTTACCTTAACGGTAATGTCGGTGTCCTTCTTGCAGTATCCGTTTTCCACCGCCGCAACCACCGCCGCACAAGCACCCGTGCCGCAGGCGTAGGTCTCTCTGTTGCCGCGCTCGTACACACGCATCTTAAGGGTGGTGGGGTTAACAACACGCACAAACTCCGTATTGGTGCGATCAGGGAATATGGGTGCATTCTCAAACAAAGGCCCTAAGTGCTCCAGATTCAAGGGGTCAACACGGTCGCAGAATACAACGCAGTTGGGGTTGCCCACATTAACGCAGGTAATATTGTACTCCTTGCCGCCTATCGCCGCAGGGTGGTTGATAATCTTGCCATCTTTAAGGGTGCATGGAATTTGCTCCGCTTCAAGCAAAGGCATACCCATATATACTTCTGCGGAAGAAACCTTACCGCCACGGGTATAGACCTTAACACGCTTGACGCCTGCCGTGGTCTCTATGGTCATCTCCTCACCCTTAACTATGCCGTTGTCGTACAGATACTTCGCCATAGAGCGTATGCCGTTGCCGGACATTGTGCCCACAGAACCGTCACGGTTAAACACACGCATTTTTGCGTCTGCAACAGCAGAGCTTTCAATAAGCACTATGCCGTAGCCGCCTATACCCCTGTGTCTGTCGCAAAGGGTCATACAAAGTGACTCGGGACAGCTTATCCTGCCGTCAAAATTCTCAATAAATATATAGTCGTCGCCTGTGGCGTGCAGTTTTGCAAACTTCAGTTCCTCACGCTTTGTGCGCAGGTTGTTTATATCCACAAGCTCGGTATTTTGTTGATTAAAGCGGCTTGCAATACTGTCCGCCAGCGCATTTGCCGTATCAAGGGAGGTAAAGCAGGGGACGGAAAGCTGCAAGGCACGTCTGTGCATGGCTATATACTGCTCTACGGTCGAGTCAAGCAGTGCGCCTGTGTAAAGAATATAGCTTATCTTGCCGGATTCCAGCAAGGGGTAGAAATCGTCTTCCTTGCGTATGCTCTTAACCCTGTTAACCTCAATGCCCAGCGTCTCTATGCTGTCAGCGGTCTCGGGTGTGGCGTAGATGCAAAAGCCAAGGTCGCTTATCTTTTTGGCTATGCCTACCACTTCAAACAGGTCGTGGCTGTCCACGCTGATAAAGAAGCCGATATCCTCTGCAAAGGGGTGCTTAATGCTGAAGGATGCGGCGGTCAACCCCTTGAACAACGCCTCCTCCACCGTCTTGCCTATACCAAGCACCTCACCCGTAGACTTCATCTCAGGCCCAAGGTAGGCGTTAACGCCCGTAAGCTTTTCAAAGGAGAATACAGGCACCTTAACCGCAAAATAGGGTGGAGTTCGGTAAAGTCCGCTGCCGTAGCCCATATCTTTAAGGCTCTCTCCAAGCATAACACGGGATGCAAGTTTTACCATAGGTACGCCCGTGACCTTGCTTATATAAGGAATGGTACGGGACGCCCTTGGGTTAACCTCTATAACAAACAGCTCATTTTGGTATATCAGATACTGTATGTTAACAAGCCCCTTTGTGCCAAGGGCAAGGGCTAACTTTTCGGATATCTTTACAACCTTGTCCGTCATCCTGTCGTTAAGGCTGTAAGGGGGATATACGGCAATAGAGTCACCGCTGTGCACACCTGCACGCTCGATATGCTCTATAATACCGGGTATAAGCACGTCGGTGCCGTCGGATATGACGTCAACCTCCAGCTCCGTGCCCATCATATATTTGTCCACTAAAACAGGGTTTTCTATACCCTGCTTAAGTATGCGATTCATATACAGCTTAACCTCGCCGTCATCGTGAACGATCTTCATATTCTGACCGCCGATAACGTAGGAGGGGCGAAGCAGTACGGGGTAGCCCAGCTCTTTCGCTGTGGAAAGTGCTTCCGCTAAGGTCAGCACACCTCTGCCCTTGGGACGGCTTACACCTATCTCCTCAAGCAGTGCGTCAAAACGCTCTCTGTCCTCAGCAAGGTCTATGCCCTCGGCAGAGGTACCAAGTATGGGTATCCCCGCCTTGTCAAGGAATTTTGTAAGCTTTATAGCCGTCTGTCCGCCAAAGGCAACAACCACGCCTACAGGCTTTTCCACCTGTATAATGCTCATCACGTCGTCAGGACACAGCGGCTCAAAATACAGCCTGTCGGCGGTATCGTAGTCGGTGGACACGGTCTCGGGATTGTTGTTGATTATAACAACCTCATAGCCCATCTCCTTAAGAGTCCATACGGAGTGTACCGAGGAATAGTCAAATTCTATACCCTGACCTATGCGTATGGGGCCGCTGCCCAGCACCAGCACCACGTCCTTACCGCTGCGCTTCCAAGCCCGTGCTTCGCACAGCTTGTCTGCAGTAGAGTAGAAATAGGGGGTAGTGGCATCAAACTCCGCACCGCAGGTGTCAACCATTTTGTATGCGGCAGGCAGGGGATTTTCGGGCACGTAGCCAAACAGCTTTTCTATAATGCTGTCCGTGTAGCCAAGGCGCTTCGCCTCTGCATAATCACGCTCGCCCACAAAGCCTTTTTCAAAATCCGCAAGTCTTTTTAACTTGGATATAAACCACTTATCTATTCGTGTTATACGGTTGATTTCATCTACGGCAACGCCCTTCTTCAAGGCTTCAAATACCGTGAATATGCGTCTGTCGTCCAGTCGGGCAAGCCTTTCTTCTATGGGCGCATCGTCTGTGGGGGGCGCATTTAGAGTGTCAAGCCCCAATTCTGCACCTCTTACCGCTTTCATTATCGCCATCTCAAAGGATGGGGCGATGGACATTACCTCGCCCGTAGCCTTCATCTGGGTGCCCAGGGTGCGTGGTGCACCTGAAAATTTGTCAAAGGGCCACTTGGGGAACTTAACCACCACGTAGTCCACGGAAGGCTCAAAGCAGGCTTTGGTAACGCCTGTAATATCGTTTTGTATCTCGTCCAAGGTGTAGCCCAAGGCTATCTTGGAGGTAATTTTCGCAATGGGGTAGCCCGTAGCCTTGGATGCCAGCGCAGAGGAGCGTGAAACTCTTGGGTTAACCTCTATAACCGCATATTCAAAGCTCTTTGGGTTAAGGGCAAATTGGCAGTTACAGCCGCCCACTATGCCAAGGGCGTTAACAATCTTTATGGATGCGTTCCTAAGCATCTGATATTCCGCCGTGGAGAGGGTAAGGGCAGGTGCAACAACGATACTGTCGCCGGTGTGTACGCCTACGGGGTCAAAGTTTTCCATACTGCAAACAGCTATGGTATTACCGGCGCTGTCACGCATGGTCTCAAACTCTATTTCCTTCCAGCCGTATATGTAACGCTCTACAAGTATCTGCGTAATAGGGGAGGTATCAAGTCCTATCCGTGCAACGGACTTAAGCTCCTCTTCGTTTTCTGCAACACCGCCGCCGCCACCGCCAAGGGTGAAGGCAGGGCGCACTATTACGGGGTAACCGATACGGGCGGCTATCTCAAGGGCGCCCTCTACCGTGTCGGAAACATCGCTTGGAATGGTAGGCTCGCCTATAGCCTCCATAGCTTCCTTAAACAGCTTCCTGTCCTCGGCTTTGTCTATGGCGTCCACATTAGTGCCTATAAGCCGCACGCCTGCTTTTTGCAAAAAGCCCTCTGCATGTAGCTGCATAGCTATGGTAAGCCCCGTCTGCCCGCCAAGTCCTGCCAAAAGACTGTCGGGCTTTTCTTTTTCTATAATACGCTTTATTGTTTCGGGGGTAAGGGGCTCTAAATATATCTCGTTGGCAAGGGCGTTATCGGTCATTATGGTTGCAGGGTTGGAGTTGATAAGTACCACGTTTACGCCTGCCGCCTTAAGCACACGGCAAGCCTGTGCACCTGCATAGTCAAATTCTGCCGCCTGACCTATAACAATAGGTCCGCTGCCGATAACAAGTACCTTCTTTATGCTTTTGTCAAGTGGCATTTTTCACACCTCTTATCTTCTTAAAAAAGCTATCAAAAACAAAACTGCCGTCCCTGGGCGCACCGCTTACCTCGGGGTAAAACTGTACGGACAAAGAGTTTTGGTTTGGATAATCCACGGCTTCAACGCCGCCGTCGTTAAGGTTAACCATAGTTACCACACCCTTAAGACCTTCCGCCTTAACCTCAAAACCGTGGTTTTGGGTGGTGATGTAGCAAAGTCCGCCCTCAAGCTGCTTTACGGGTTGGCTGCCGCCACGGTGTCCGTGCTTCATCTTGTAGGTGTCGCCCCCTGCGGCAAGCGCCATAAGCTGGTGACCAAGCCCTATGCCAAGCATGGGGAAGTGACCGAAAAGCGCCTTAACCAAGTCAAGGGCAACGCAGTCCTTGGGGTCGCCGGGGCCGCTGCTTACAAAAATGCCGTCCGGATTTGTCGCAAGCACCTCGCTGAAACTGCTTGTCATCGGCATTAGCGTAACGGTTGCGCCGCATTTTGTAAGCTGTTTTATAAAGCTTCTCTTTGTGCCGCAGTCAATGGCGGTTATCCTGTAAAGCTCCTCACCCTCGGCAGGGTAAACGGACACTTCTTTACAGCAGACGCTATCAACTGCGCCATATATTTTAAAATCCTTTATCTCTTGCAGGTCTACCTCGGCACTACTGCATATCTTTGCGTTCATACAGCCGTTTTCACGCAGGTGCACCGTAAGCGCTCTGGTATCCACCCCCATAATGGCGACTATTCCTTTAGCCTTCAAAAAGCTGTCCAAATCGCCCCCGCAACGAAAATTGGAGGGGTCTTCACAGCACTCTCTTACCACATATCCTGCAAGAGTGCTCTCCCCCTCCAAATCCGACTCTATAAAGCCGTAATTGCCTATAAGGGGGAAGGTCTGCACCACTATCTGCCCACAGTATGCAGGGTCGCTAAGGGTTTCCAAATACCCACACATACCGCCAACGGTAAACACGCATTCGCCAACGGCTTCGGCTTCCTTGCCAAGGGCAAAGCCTTCAAAAACCGTGCCGTCCTCCAAAACCAAATAGGCTCTTTTCATTACGCTTCTGCTCCCTTCAGGGTTGCCGCCATAACCGCTTTTATGGTGTGCATTCTGTTTTCCGCCTCATCAAAGACAATAGAACGCTCGCTTTCAAACACTTCGTCGGTTACTTCCATTTCGCCAATGCCAAACCTTTCACCCATCTCCTTGCCGATAACCGTCTTAAGGTCGTGGAAGGCAGGCAGACAGTGCATAAACACGGCGTTTTCTGCGGCGGCGTTCATAAGCTCCATAGTAACACGGTAGGGGGAAAGCTCTTTTATGCGTTCCTCCCAAACCTCTGCAGGCTCACCCATAGAAACCCAAACGTCGGTATAAAGTACGTTTGCGCCCTGTACCGCCTTCATGGGGTCGGTCTCAAAGCTGATGGTTGCGCCTGTCTCTGCGGCGATAGCCTTACATTCAGCTACCAGCTCTGCATTGGGGAAATACTTTTCCGGTGCGGCGGCAACAAAATCCATACCCATCTTTGCACAGCCAACCATAAGAGAGTTGCCCATATTGTAGCGTGCGTCGCCAAGGTACACAAGCTTAATGCCCTTAAGCGTACCGAAACGCTCTTTTATTGTAAGAAAATCCGCAAGTATTTGGGTGGGATGGAACTCGTTGGTAAGGCCGTTCCAAACGGGAACGCCTGCGTATTTGCCAAGCTCCTCCACTATCTCCTGACCAAAACCGCGGTACTCAATACCGTCGTAAATTCTGCCAAGTACACGGGCTGTGTCGGCAATGCTTTCCTTTTTACCTATCTGGGACCCACTGGGGTCAAGATAGGTAACGCCCATACCAAGGTCATAGCCCGCAACCTCAAAGCTGCAGCGGGTACGGGTGCTGGTCTTTTCAAATATAAGGGCAATGTTCTTGCCGCGGCAAATATCGTGGGGCACGCCTGCCTTCTTCTTAGCCTTAAGGTCGGCGGAAAGGGCAAGCAGTCCATCTATTTCTTCGGGCGTAAAATCCAAAAGCTTTAAAAAGTTTTTATTCTTCAAGTTCATATAAACAGACCTTTCTATAAAAGTTTACACGGCTGCTTCAAGTATAACGTCAACCGCTTTTTTAAGCTGCTCCATAGGGATATTAAGAGCGGGAAGCAAGCGCACCTTGTTCTTTGCCTTAAGAGGAATAACGCCGTTTTCAATACATTTGGCAATAACCTCGCCTGCGTCCTTTTCTGTCTCTATGCCTATCATAAGCCCCATACCGCTTACGCTCTTTATACCGGGCTTACCCTCAAGGGCATTAAAGATATACTCCGACTTTTTGTTAACATCTGCCAAAAGTTCGTCGGTCAAACTGTTTATAACATACAAAGCACCTGCGGCGGCGATAGGGTTACCTCCAAAGGTAGAGCCGTGACTGCCTGCCGTAAGCACGCCGGCGGTTTTTTCGTTCATAAGGCAGGCACCCATAGGCAAGCCGCCTGCCAAGCCCTTAGCTGTGGATACGATGTCGGGCGCAAAGCCCAGCTTCATATATCCGTAAAGGGCGCCTGTTCTGCCGTTACCCGTCTGTACTTCGTCGGCAATCAAAAGTATATCGTTTTCCGTAGCTATCTCTGTCAGCCCTTGGCAAAACTCCTTGGTAAGGGGCAGTACGCCGCCCTCGCCCTGTACAGGCTCTACCATTATGGCGGCAACATTACCTTCCGCAACCAAAGCCTTTACAGATTCTATATCATTGGCAAATGCGTGCTTAAAGCCTTCCGTAAGGGGCAAAAAGTCCTTGTGGAACACCTCTTGTCCCGTAGCGGCAAGGGTGGTTATGGTTCTGCCGTGGAAGCTGTTTATAAGGGTGATGATGGTTTTGTATTCCGCACCCTTTTTTTCTGCGGCGTATTTTCTTGCTACCTTAATGGCACATTCGTTAGCTTCCGCACCGGAGTTGCCGAAGAACACCTTCTTCATCCCCGTACGCTTGCAAAGGAGCTCTGCCAGCTCTGCCTGCGGGGCAGAGTAGTACAGGTTGGATACGTGCTGTACCTTGCCAAGCTGTGCGGTAACGGCGTTTATCCAGCCCTCGTCCGCAACACCGAGAGTGTTAACGGCGATGCCCGTACACATATCTATGTATTCCTTGCCCTTGTCGTCGTACAAAAGGGAGCCTTTGCCGCTTACTATTTCCACGTCAAAGCGGCCGTAGGTATTTGCCACATATAAACTGTCTTTTTCTTTAATGTTCATTACTTTTTCTCTCCTACAACCATGGTGCCTGCGCCCTCATCGGTAAGCATTTCTATAAGCAGGGAGTGGGGCACTCTGCCATCCATAATAATAACCTTTCTGACACCGCGATGTATAGCGTCAATACAGCATTCCACATTGGGTATCATACCGCCGGAGATAACGCCCTCGTCAAAAAGCTGTTTAGCTTCCTCAATATCAAGGCAGGAGATAAGCGAGTTGGGGTCGTCCTTGTCCCTAAGTATGCCCGCAATATCCGTCATGGAAAACATCCTCTCCGCCCTGAGCGCACCTGCTATGTAAGCGGCGGCGGTATCGGCGTTGATGTTGTATACGTTGCCTTCCTTGTCACAGCCCACGGTGGAAACAACGGGAATATATCCTTTCTCCAACAGATCTTCTATAGGGGTAACATTAACGTCGGTTATACTGCCTACAAAGCCAAGACGGGTATCCTTAGGCTCGCAAAGAATCATCCTGTCATCAAGACCGCAAACGCCAAGAGCTCTGCCGCCCTTAAGCTCAAGCAGGTTAACAAGGCTCTTGTTTATTTTGCCCGCAAGTACCATCTGCACAACCTCCGCGGTTTCCTTATCGGTAACCCTAAGGCCGTCCACAAATACGCTTTCCTTGCCTATGCGCTTAAGAATATCCTTTATTTCGGGGC
>JAZSIW010000093.1:0-15093 GCA_045534025.1 Eubacteriales bacterium
TAGCCTGTAATACGGCTGTACACCTCGGTAACTGCGCCGCATTCGGGACAGGTCTTCTGCTCGCCTACCAAATAACCGTGGTTAGCGCATACGGAGTAGGTGGGAGACAGGGTGTAGTAAGGCAAACGGTAGTTTTCCGCAATCTTTCTTACAAGGTTTGCCGCCGCCTTCCAGTCGGGCAGCTTTTCGCCCAGGAATGCGTGGAACACGGTACCCGATGTGTAAAGGGTCTGCAGTTCATCCTGAATATCAAGTGCATCGAATATATCTGCGGTATAGCCCACGGGCAAGTGGCTGGAGTTGGTGTAGTAAGGAGTATCGTCCTCGCTCTTTGCCGCAGTTCTTATACCGGGGTACCGCTTAACGTCGTGCTTTGCAAGACGGTAAGAGGTAGACTCTGCAGGGGTAGCTTCCAAGTTGTAAAGGTCGCCGTACTGTTCCTGATAGTCGGAAAGTCTCTCCCTCATGTGGTTAAGCACTTCTTTGGTAAACTCCTGGGTGTCCTCGTGGGTCATATCGTGACCCAACCAACGGGCGTTAAGACCAACCTCGTTCATACCAACAAGACCGATGGTGCTGAAGTGGTTGTCAAAACTGCCCAAATAACGCTTGGTGTAGGGGTAAAGCCCTTCTTCCATAAGCTTGGATATAACGGTACGCTTAACCTTAAGGCTTCTTGCGGCTATATCCATAAGTCTGTCAAGACGCTTGTAGAAGTCCGCCTTGTTCTCTGCAAGGTAAGCAATACGGGGCATATTGATGGTAACAACGCCTACGGAACCGGTGCTTTCACCGCTGCCGAAGAAACCGCCGCTCTTCTTTCTCAGCTCTCTAAGGTCAAGGCGCAAACGACAGCACATACTTCTTACATCGGAAGGCTCCATATCGCTGTTGATGTAGTTGGAGAAATAGGGGGTGCCGTACTTGGTTGTCATTTCAAACAACAGACGGTTGTTTTGGGTATCGGACCAGTCAAAGTCTGCGGTGATGGAGTAGGTGGGGATGGGGTACTGGAAGCCTCTGCCGTTAGCGTCACCCTCTATCATGGTTTCGATAAAGGCGCGGTTAACCATATCCATCTCTTTCTTACAGTCGCCGTAGGTAAAGTCCATTTCCTTACCGCCCACAATAGCGGGTGCGTCCTTAAGGTCGGCAGGAACGGTCCAGTCCAAGGTGATATTGCTGAAGGGTGCCTGTGTACCCCAACGGCTGGGAGTATTAACACCGAAAACAAAGCTCTCAATGCATTTTTTTGTCTGCTCGTAGCTAAGGTTGTCCACCTTAACGAAGGGAGCAAGATAGGTATCGAAGGAGGAGAAACCCTGTGCGCCTGCCCACTCGTTCTGCATAATGCCAAGGAAGTTAACCATCTGGTTACAAAGGGTTGCAAGGTGGCTTGCGGGGGCAGAGGTTATCTTGCCTCTTACACCGCCAAGACCTTCCTTAATAAGCTGTTTAAGAGACCAGCCTGCGCAGTAACCTGTAAGCATGGAAAGGTCATGCAGGTGCAAATCTGCGTTCCTGTGCGCATTTGCTATCTCGTCATCATATATTTCGGAAAGCCAATAATTAGCGGTAATAGCACCGCTGTTGCTGAGGATAAGACCGCCTACAGAGTAGGTAACGGTGCTGTTTTCCTTAACACGCCAGTCGTTTATTTTAAGATAGTTGTCCACAACCATCTTGTAGTCAAGGATGGTAGAGTCAATGTTGCGCAGTTTTTCGTGCTGACGGCGGTAAAGGATGTACGCCTTTGCAACTTCGGCATAGCCTGCCTGTACCAACACAGACTCAACACTGTCCTGAATATCTTCAACGGTTATAAGTCCGTCCTTAATCTTGGGCTGAAAATCTGCGGTTACTTTAAGTGCAAGAAAATCGATGGTATCTCTGTTATAGTTTATTTCCTTAGCGTCAAAAGCCTTTGCTATTGCGGCGGCTATTTTGCTAAGCTCAAAATCAACGGTGCTGCCGTTGCGCTTCATTACCTGGTACATAACATCTTCTCCTTTTATATGTCAATAATTATAAACAGTATCTAAAAGCACGCTTCGTTAAACAGGGTAACATAAAAGTGTGCGCTTGTCAATAGAAAAAACACAATATATAGAAGTTTATTTTTGGTGCAAACACATTTTATTGTGTAAATTTCTTTAGCGGACTAAAGACCGCGCAGGGCGCACAGGGGCAAAAGATGCCGTATTTCAAGCAAAAACGCCTTCATTTCCTCAGGCGTAAAAGCCTCCATACCGCTGCCCAATATATCGCCGGAATCTATATATTGTTGCAAAAACCAATGCTCCTCGGGTCGGATAAGCGCCGCCAAAGACATAAGACTTTCCTTGCTGTGCAAGGGTTTTACAAGGGTGGTGCGGTATTCATAGGGTACGTCGCTTTCCCTCAAAAGTGCCATACTTTCTGCAATGGGCGCAAAATCAAAATCTGCCTTACCTACGGTTTTTGGGTACAGCTCGGGTGAGTTTTTAAGGTCCATCGCCACGTAGTCAAGCAGCCCTTTTTTCAGCAACACCCCAAGATGTTGTGGTAGGGTTCCGTTGGTATCCAATTTAACCTTATAGCCAAGACTGCGCAATTCGCCAATAAACTCCGCTATATCTTGTTGTAACAAAGGCTCGCCGCCGCTGATGCACACCCCGTCAAGCAGGCCCGCACGCTTCTTCAAAAAGCTCCAAAGCTCGTCCTCTGCAAGCTTGTCCGCACCGCCCTTCACTAACGAGGCGTTGTGGCAAAAAGGACAGCGCAGGTTGCAGCCCCCTGTAAATACCGTGCACGCCGTGTGCCCCGGAAAATCCAAAAGCGTAAGCTTTTGCAGTCCGCATATATTCATAACAGCGCCTCCTTTAATACAATATGTTGTGGTGCTAAAGCGTCGGTGTACTATATATTATAAATTACAAATACTTATTTGTCAATACCTAACATTAAAATTATTTGCCGTGCATACAAATTAAACAAAAGATTTTGTAAAGGGCGTGGGTGCAATAAAAAAGACAACAGGCGGTGTTGTGGTAGCGGCAGGCGTGCTTACCCTTATTTCTTTCGGGCTTAAGGGGATGGGCATGCTTTTCCGCGTGTATCTTTCGGGCCGTATGGGCAGCAGCGGTTTGGGGCTGTACCAGCTTATTATGTCGGTGTATTCCGTATTTGCAACCTTTGCCACATCGGGCTTTGGGGTGGCGGTGTCCCGCATGGCGGCAGAGCGCCTTGGCGGAGACGGAAAGAGAGGCGGCGCATTGCGTGTGCTTTGTGCGTCCTCGGTCTTGGCACTTTCCATGGGCGGCGTAGGTGCGGCGGTACTGTTTTTTGGGGCAGAGCCGATGGCAAAAAGTTTTGTGGGTGATACAAGTACGGCCGCTGCCCTTAAGGTTTTGGCGCTTTCCATGCCCTTTATGTCCCTTTCCGCCTGCCTTAAGGGATATTTCACCGCCTTGGGACAGATATACAAGCCTGCGCTGGCATCCCTTTTCGAGCAGTGCGCAAAGATAGGTATAACCGTTTACGTGTTCAGCCTATTTTACACAAGTGCAAGCACGCCCGCAGAGCTGTGTATGGGCGTGGTGGCAGGGCTTACGGCAGGGGAGTGCTTGTCCTACATATTTTTGTTTCTTTTGTACCTTTTCTTTTCGGGTGCTAAGGGCGGTGCTGTGTCGGAGCCCTTTGTGCGAAGCGTAAAGGCGGTGGGCGGCGTTACCCTGCCCATAGCCGCAGGCGCCTATGTAACCAACATTTTGCATAGCGTAGAAAGTGTGCTTATCCCGTCCCGCTTTGTGCTTTACGGCGGGGACAGACAGCAGGCCCTTGCCGACTTCGGCGTTATACGGGGGATGAGCATACCGCTTTTGTTCTTCCCCTATGCTTTTTTGGGTGCCTTGCTTTCAATACAAGTGCCAAGGGTATCACGGCTTAACGTAACAGAAGACAAAAGCGAAAGAAACCGTGTTGTAGGGCGCATTATGGAGATGACCGTGGGCTTTTCGGCGCTTTGCGGCGGCTTTTTTCTGCTGTTTGCAAAGCCCTTAAGCCTTGCCGTGTACGGCAATACGGAGTGCACCCACTCTTTGTGGCTGCTTGCGTGGGTGACGCCCTTTATGTATGTAGAGACTATGGCAGACGGGTTGCTTAAAACCATAGGCCAGCAAAAGCGCACCCTGCTTTACAGCGTTATAAACTCGGTGTTCCGCATAGTGTCGGTAATAGTGTTTATACCCCTTAGCGGTGCGGAGGGTTATATTTGGTTGCTTATGGCATCCAACACCTTGTCCTTTGCTTTGTGCTATCTAAGGCTTAAAAAGGTTACGGGCATAAAGCTTGGCGGTGTTTTTAAAACCGCATTGTCGGTGGGGTTGAGCCTTTGCGGCGCTTACGCCGTAAGCCGCTTTGGACTTTTTGAAGGCGCTATGGCACAAGTTGTACTTTCCGCATCGGTTACGGCGCTTATATATCTGCTTTGCATGGGCAAGGAGGTAAAGGGATGCTGAGGCTGTTGCCCTATCTGCCGCAAAGGCTGCGTTTTGCGGTGGCAAAACTGCCCAAAGAGGTAAGTGGTGCCGTAACAGAGCTTCGCCTCAGGGCGGGCGGGCCTGTATCTCTTACGGTGTCGGGCAAAAACCGTTGCTTCAACTCTCTCGGACGCTTTTGCTCCATAGGGCAAGGGGTTTGCTGTGAGGAGGAAGAGCTGAAGGAGTGCCTGACTCTTCTGAGCCATGCTTCTCTTTATAGCTTCGGTGACAGTATAAAGCAGGGCTTTTTGCCCTTTGGGGACGGTTGCCGTGCAGGGGTGTGCGGCGAGGGGATAGTACGAGACGGAGTACTCACGGGCTTCAGCCGTGTATACGGTATAAGTCTGCGCCTGAAGCGTTTTATAGGCGATTTCGGCTTCGAGGCGGCACGTCGCATTACAGAAAAGGGACTAAGAGGTGCACTTATCTATTCGCCCCCCAATTGCGGCAAAACCACCCTGCTTAAAAGCATTGCCTTGCTTTTGGGTAACGGAAGCATGGGTAGGGCATACAAGGTTGCCATAGCGGACGAGCGTGGCGAGCTTTTTGTGCCGGAGCTGCGGGGTGGGCTGATAGATGCGCTTTGCGGTGTAAAAAAGAGCAGCGCTATTGAGCTGCTGTGCCGCAGTATGTCCCCCGAGGTGCTGATATGTGACGAGCTTTCTGCCGAGGACGGTGCCGCCCTTGGGCAGGTGCTGGGGATGGGGGTTGCGGTGGTGGCAAGTATTCACGCCGACACGGCAGAGGGGTTGAAACGCCGTCCCTTTGCCGCCGCTTTAATAGAGAAGGGCGTGTTTCCCCTTCTTGTAGGCCTAAATGCCGATTTTGAGTATACGGTGGAGGAATGTGTGTGACGGGCTTTATCGGAGCAAGTCTTGTAACCTGCGCAGGGGGCGCTCTTGGCTTTGCCTATGCGGCGCGGCAAAAAACAGAGCTTGCCGCTACCGAAGCACTTGCAGAATTTTTTGACTATCTGCTGTTGCGCTTGCCCTCTCTTGTAATGCTGGATGAGCTTGTTGGGGAATTTGAAAACGTCGCTCTTGAAAAAACGGGTTTTCTGCCGATTCTTAAGGACGTAAAGAAGGGTGAGACCTGTAATAAACGCTATTTTGCTGCCATAGAATTGTTTAGCGATGATAAGGCACTGTACGCTGTACTTCAAAAGGCAGGTAAGCATCTTGGCGGCACTGAGTACAGCCTGCAGGCGGCAAGTCTTAAAGACACCCGTGACTGCATAAAACTGCTTGAGGATAAGCGCCGTGCGGCCTTTGCGGCAGGGGAAAAATGCTATCGCTGGCTGGGAGTGCTTATGGGCGCCGCAGTATCCATATTAATGCTTTAAAGGGGTAGAGGGATGAACATATCTTTGGTGTTGAAGGTGGCAGGCATAGGGCTTATTGTAAGCGTTGCACACCAAATACTTTCCAAAAGCGGCAGGGACGAGCAAGCGGCGCTGGTAACGGTGGCAGGGCTTGTAATAGCCATGCTTATGCTGACGCAGGAGATAGCCGCCCTTTTGCAAAGCATAAAAAACGCTTTCGGTATATGAGCGGTATTGCAAGTCTTTGCGGTGCGGCGCTGTGCTTTGCCTGTGTCGGGGTGGTAATAAAACAGCTAAAGCCCGACTTCCTGCCCGTGTTTACCGCCTGCGGCGGCTTGGTGTGCTTTGCCTATATGGCGTACACTCTGCTTCCCATAGGTGATTTTATAAAGGCGGCAGGAAATAAAACGGACTTGCCCCAATATTTCGCCTTGCTGTTAAAGGCGGTGGGAATATCCCTTGTTTGCGGTGTTGCCGCCGATATATGCAGGGATTTCGGAGAGGGCAGTCTTGCAAACGGAGTTGAAAGCGCAGGTAAGGGAGCCATAATTCTGCTGTCTTTGCCTGTGGCGGAGTATTTGTTGGAGATGGCTGTAGGACTTGTAGGGTAGGGGACGGTTAATGGGACGTTTTTTTGTTTGTATATGCCTTGCGCTTATGCTTTTGGGGGGGATAAGGGCTTCGGCGGTTACGGAAGAGGAGATTTACGAAAGAAGCGGAGCTGCAGAGATTGAGGCAAAGGAAAGTACAAGCCTTACGGACAAAGTGTGGCAGGTGCTGGAGGATGCGTTACAGGGCTTTGGTAAAGATGCTTTCAAGTACTGCGGCGTTGTTTTGGCTTGCCTTGTGCTTTTATCCCTTATTGACAACATAAAGGAACTGAGAAGTGACGGGACAAGCGGTGCGGCGCTGGATTTTGTGTCTGCTGTTGCCTTGTCGGCGGCTTCTTTCCCTGCGTTGGAGATAAGCTTTAACTATGCAAAGGCGGCAATAGAGGGGTTGTGCGTGTTTTCCGCATCCTTACTTCCCGTTATGACCAGCCTGTACTCTATGGGCGGCAACTCGGCGCAGGGCATAGCCTCTGCCGCAGGCTTCGGTATGTTTTTAACGGTAACGGAGGCGATATGCGCAAAATTGCTTTTGCCGCTTTTAAGCATAGGTTTTGCTTTTGCGCTTACAGGCTTGCTTCCGGGCAGTACAAGCCTTGCTCCCTTGGCGTCCTTTGTAAAGACCGCCGCCTGTACCCTTATTGCCTTTGTGTTTACAATAGTATCCTTTGTTTTTTATTTTCAAACGGCAATAAGCGCTTCGGGCGACAATTTTACCTACCGCAGTGTAAAGTTTGCCAGCGGTGCCTTTGTGCCCGTAATAGGCAATGCGGTGGGGGACAGCGTAAGGACCGCCTTTGGGGCGGTGTCGGTGGTAAAGGGCACGGTGGGCGGCTTTGGGGTGGCAGTTATGATAAGCTATCTGTTGCCGCCCGTTATAAGTTGCATTCTATACAAGCTGTGTTTTTATCTTTGCTCTGTCGGTGCAAAGCTTATGGGCCTTGAAAAGCCTGCCAAATTTCTATCCGAGCTTTCCTCCTTGCTTGGCATAAGCTTGGCATTGCTTGTTGGCACGGCGATGGTGTTTACGGTTATTTCTGCCGTTTTCTTAAAAAGCGGGGTGACGGTATGAAAGCGTATTTTACGGCGTTGCTTTTCAGTGCGGTGGCAGGGGGTATATCCGCGGCGGTGGCGGCAAAGCCTTATCAAAAGCATTTGCGCTTCTTGTCATCCCTTATCTGCCTTGCCCTTATTGTGGCACCCTTTGTTAATCTTGCGCCCGAAATAAAATTTTCTCCTCCGTCGGCAGAAGAAGATTATGAGTATTCCTACGATTTGGCGGCAGAGCAGGCGGCAGAGGATGCAGCGACCGCTCTGCAAAATTATATTTTTGCACAAACAGGTGTTAAAACCGAGGATGTAGGCATAGATATGGAAAGGGTGGAGGGGCAGCTGTATATCCGCGGTGTACGGGTAAAAGTGCCCGAACAGCACCATAGTGCGGTAAAGCACTGCCTTGACGAACTTTTAGGCGACACGGTAAAGACCGAGGTGTATTGGTGAAAATCAGTGAGATATTAGGTAAATTCTCAAAAATCAAGGGCGTGGGATATATAGTGCTGGCGCTTGCGGCAGGTATAGCCCTTTTACTTATCGGCAGTAATGACGGCAAAGAGGAACTGCCGAAAAATGACCCTGCCGCAGAATACGTGGCAAAGCAAGAGGCAAGGCTTAGCGATATGGGGCGTCGCCTTTGCGGCGTGGAATGCACTGCCGTCGTATACGTAAGCGGCGGATATACTTACAGCTATGCAGGCGACCAAAGTCTGCGCACCGTGTATAATGCTGACGGAAGCGTGGCGGAAAAGGAAATAAGCCTAAGTAAGCGCACTGTTAACACCAAGGAGGGGACGGCGCTTGTACCGGTAAAAGAAAGCACCCCTTCGGTAAAAGGGGTGGCGGTGGTCTGCACGGGCGCTTCCGAAGAGGACGCAGAAAGCTTAAAACAGCTGATAATGGCACTCTATTCCTTAAAGGCAGAGGCCGTTTTCGTTACTAATTAACTACTATAAGGAGGAAATTACAAATGGATTTTAAGAAGGTAACAAAAAAGATTAAGGAATTTGATTACGGTGCGTTTTTCGGCAGCAAGGCGTTTCTTATCGGCGGTTGTCTGGTGATAATTGCGGCGGCTATAATTGTGAACAGCCTTATCCCTTCCGGGAAGGCAGAAAAGAAAAGCGACGGCAAGACCCAAATCCTCGGCAACAGTGTCCTTGTGGATGCGGAAACCGATGCAGACACAGAAAACGACTATTTCGCACAGGCGGTAATAGATAGGGAAAACACCCGTAACGAGGCGATGGACGTTTTGCAGGCCATAGCCGATAATCCTGATGCATTGGCCGACGCCAAGGAGGAGGCTATGGCAGGAATTTCCGCAATGGCGCAGGCGATGAGTGCCGAAGCTACTATAGAACAGCTTGTAAAGGCAAAGGGCTTTTCCAAGTGTGTTTGCGTGGTTTCCGATGGTAAGGCAAGCGTAGTTGTAAACAGCGCCGAGGAGCTTACCGCACCTCAGGTAGCGCAAATACTTGAGATAGTGTATCTTGAAACAGGCATTCTTCCTGCGGATACCAAAGTTATGGCAAGCGCCTGAGCTTGGGGATGCAAAAAAAGGCCGGAACACAAAAAATAAATATAAAAACAAAAAGTAAAAATTAGTAATATATTTTTTGTTATGGTCGAACCGAACCGCTCGCAGCAGCAAAGTACAGCGTCGGGTTCGGTTCGACCATTCCATCTCATTTTTTCCTATCCCCAAGGAGAAGCAAAAATAGCCGGAACACAAGAATATAAAAAACAAAAACAATTAGGGGTTTTACCCGTAACGACAGCAAAAAGCCGTGTAGAAATTTTCTACACGGCTTTTAATTTTGTCTTACACCGTAGCAAGCAGGGAAAATGTACGGCACATTTTCCAATTGTTATTAGAACCAAAAACCCGTTTAAGGATTACAATACGTTAATAATATTTTTACGTTTCTTTATGGCATAATCGAGGGCGATTTTGGTGCCGCTTTTGCGAGTGATTGGGGTGTTTGATTTATCGTAGTATACGATACAGTATTGGCTTTTGTTTATCATTTCATAATTGCGTTCTGCATAGGCGGCTCGGCCGGAGCCGATGATGTGTTCAGGAAAGTACGTATCCTCATAATACTCCAAAAGATAGTTTGTATATTGTCCGTTTATATCCGGATATTCTGCTCGTACATAGATTCGTTTTATGTGCGGGTATTTTTCTTTTATTCCGGTCACAAGTTCAAGACAAAGGCTTATTAAATCGACTCTTGCTCCCGAAAAGAAATGTATCGATGTTTTTGTCCGCAATTAATTGCTCAATAATATCAATAAGTTTCGATTTTAATTCCTCGGTTTCGTTAATAGTTCTATGACCAATAAAGCAGACAGTATTTTTTATAGACATAATCCATCTCACTTTATAGTGCAAATGCACTTTAATTTTTACATTTTCTCTTATTATTATACTATTGCTCTAAATATTAGTCAAGTGCTCTATTGCATATACAGCCAAACTAATAAGGGAAACGTATAATCATATACAGAGGATGGTGTCTGTTTTATGAGCAAACAAATAGAGTTTAAGAATAGAGATAGATTTATTCAGTTAGGAATTGCCATTGCAGCCTTACGTAAAATGCGTGGTATGTCACAGGAACAGCTTGCAGAGAAATCAAATGTTAGCCGTTCACATATTAGTGCTATTGAAGCACCAAATTTGGTTCGTCCGTTCTCTTTAGATGTGTTCTTCAATATTGCAGATGCTTTAGAAATAGAACCTGCTGATTTGATTAATGCAACAGTGTTCCCTGATAAAATTCTTAGAAACAGAAAATAATTTGCTGACAGAAAAATGGGTTGCCTTGATTAAGAGGCAACCCATTTTCTACAGTAGGTTTAAAGTTTTATTCTGACAACATACGCCTTAGAATTACAAGGTCGGTTGTGTTGGCGGGAGCGTCGCCGTTTGCGTCTGCGGCTTTTTCAAAGGCGCCTGTAAGCATATTGCTTTGGGAAATATGCTTCCTTAAAACAGCATAGTCCGTTATAGAGATAACGCCGTCGCCGTTGGTGTCGCAGAAAAGAACCGTGGTGCGGCTTTCGCCGTTACAGCTTATTACATAGCCTGTGCCTATTACGCCGGTGTCGGTAACAGCCTTGCCCGTTGCGTCCGTAATATTTATGTCGTACTTAAACAAGGTTTTAAACTGGCTTGCGGTAATACCGCTGCCAAAGCCGCTGAAATACGCATCGCCTAAAGTGTAAGCGCCTGTTGCGGCGGCGGTATCGGTCAGCTCAAGCTTTGCAGAGTTTATTACCTCAAAGCTCTGACTAAGCACGGTGACGCTGAACGGTGTTGAGGAGTTAAGGAAGCCTGCTATTACCTCGTAGGTGTAATTGCCCACAGTAAGCTTTGTGAAATCGATGGACGCGTTGGCTTTGGAGAGGTCGTAGGTTTCACCCAAGGGACTTGCCGAATGAGAAGCAACCACTGTGCCCGCCGAGTTTTTAATCCGCACCGTTGCGGTATACATATCCGATGTGCTCTCCAAAGTGCCACCTAAGCTGAAGGCGGTGCCCTGAGCAATTGAGGTAGGCGTTTTTCCGTTTGCCACCCTTGTCCATGTAGCGTAGAATGTTACAATGTCTCTGTCCACGCTGGTGGTTTTGGCAACCGAAGTGCCGTTCTCGTAGGTTTTGCGTATAAGCCCTGTGGTGTCATCAGTTACAGCCAGCCAACTGTCGGATATAGAAGCGGCATTGACGGTCTTGTAGCACCACTGTTCCTTGTTGCGGCGGTACGCTGTCCAACCGCTGAAAACATAACCGTCTCTTGTAAAGGTGTTGGAGCGGATAGCGGTGGAGGTGCCGTAAACAACCTTGGTATCTGCCATAGTGCCGGTGCCGCCGTTAGCGTCGTACTGAATATAGAAGGAGGTTGTACCGGTGCTGTTGGGTGTCCACTGTGCGTAGCAGGTTACGGTGTCACCGTTGGAGCCTGAAAGCTGGGAAACGCCCTGCTTATCGGAGTAAAGCGCAAGAACCGATGTATTGGGCTGCGAGCCCTTGGTGTACCATCTTGCGGTACCGTCTGCATCTTTGTAGAGCCATTTGCCGTCGGATTTACGGGTAAGGTTCCAACCTGCAAAGGTGTAACCGCTACGGGTAAAGCCGTTTGCCCTGAGCTTGGTGGTAATACCTCTTATGTGGTAGGTGTTGCTTGTAGTACCCGAACCGCCGTTGGCGTCGTATTTTGTGGTCCAAAGCACCTGGCCGTCAGCAAGGCTTGTCATGTTGCCGCTGCCGGAGGTATAGCTGCAGGAGTAAACGCCCTCGCCACCGGTAGAGCTGCAGTTGGTGTTATAGTACATCTTAAGGTCGCCCGTGGAGTCTTGACCTGTTCTGAAACCAACGGACTCTATTTCGTACTGAGAATAGCTGGTATTCTGTATCATAAACGAGGTCTTGGTGGGGTAAACACGGTTGGAAAGATTTTTGGTGGTCTCAAGCCATGTGTCAATGTTATTCTTTATGTTGTAGCAGATAACCACATTGCGGGAGGGGGTAGAGCTGTCCCAAATGGGAACATAAATAACACCCTCGGATTTGTTATAACCAAAGCCTTGGTTTGTCCAATCCTCTATATTGTCATAAACGCTTGCCGAGGAATTGCTCTTGGCAAACACGGCGTTTCTTGTGTCAATGGTAAACACCTTGTATACATTTACTGCCGTAGGGTTGGAAGCAGAACCGCCGTTAGCGGTAGAGGATACCTTAAAGCTGTAGAAGGTATTACCGCTCTTGAGAAGGAAGTATGCGTAGCCGCCGCTGACCTTAACCTGCTTTATAGCACTTACGCTTATAGAATCACCGGAAGCGTTAACGAGCTTGAAATAACCGGTAAGCCTGATTTTTGTTCCGTCTATCTTAAGGCGGGTTATGGCGGTGCCCTTCTTCATGGTGGCAACATACATATAGTTAACGCCGTCAATACCCACAACGGTAATATCGTTGGCGTGCCCCATGGTGTTGTTGGAACTTTCACTGGTTGCCGTAAGGCTTGAGTAATACGCCATTACGGTTTTATCCCCGGTGTTCATGTTGATGCGGGTAACATCGCAATACGCATCGCTACCGTCTATTTTTGCGGTGTAGCAGTAGGTTGTACCAACATTCAAGCCCTGCATTGCGGACATGGTATTGCCGCCTTCGGTTGTGTTGGGTACCGTCCACTTAAGGGTACAGTTAGAGTTTGTGTATGTGGTCTGACCGTTATAGGTATAAACCGCGGTATCTACACCGGGCTCGGTCCCTATGGCATAGGTCTGCAGACCGCTGTAGTCATAGTTGTCCTCGCCGTCACCAACCATAATCTCGCCTGCCGCGTAGGGGTCAGCCTGCTTTATTGCCGCTGTTACGGGGTATGCCGGCAAAAGCATACATAAACACAAAATTATTGATAAATAAGCAGTGAATTTTTTCATAAAAAACGCTCCTTCCCCAAGATAGGTAATTGTGCATTGTGTACTATTACAATATATCAGCTTGCTGCATTTTTGTCAATAAGCGTTATAAACATTTCTGCTTTAAAGGCAGACTTTTGCGAGGATTTCGGAAGATTTATACAAAATGATTTATGTATTTTTATGCAAAAACACAATGCAATTTAAATTGGTTGTTTGTTGCTTGTAGCTACTTGTTGTGTTATAATTAATTGCTCAGGCAAGGAGGTCAAAACATGGATATAAAAAAGAAAATAAATATACGTCTCGGCAAAAAATCTTTTTCAATAAGCCTTTGGTGCATCATAACCGCCGCCGTTGTTCTTGTTGCGGCAAGCCTGGTAACCGTGTTGCTGTTGCTTCCCGACGGCACAAAGGAAGCGGTGGACGGCGGCACCTCTTCGGCAGAGTCGGTCCTTTTATCGGAAGATCCGTCTTCCTCGGCGGCGGAAAGCGAAGAGGAAAGCAGGCCGGCTTTCGTTTCGGAAGACGGTTTTATGGAGGAGTCTTTTGTAACCGAAAGCTCTTCTGAAGAAAGTGAAAGCTCAGAACCGTCATCTGAGGAAGATGAAGAAACCGATAGCTCCGATGACAGTTCGGAGGAATCTAAGGAAACTCTTTCCGAAGGCCCCGAAATCAGCTTCGAGGAAACGGAGAGCTCCTTTGAATCCGAAGAAACCCTTCCCTTTGAATCAGAGGCTCCTCCCATTGAATCGGAAGCTTTACCCATAGAGTCGGAAGCTCCTCCCATTGAATCGGAAGCTCCACCCATAGAGTCGGAAGCTCCTCCCGTTGAATCGGAAGCTCCTCCCGTTGAGTCGGAAGCGCCTCCCATTGAGTCGGAAGCTCCGCCCGTTGAATCGGAAGCTCCGCCCGTTGAATCGGAAGCGCCTCCCGTTGAATCGGAAGCTCCTCCCATCGAGTCGGAAGCTCCGCCCGTTGAGTCGGAAGCTCCGCCCGTTGAGTCGGAAACTCCGCCCATTGAGTCGGAAGCTCCTCCCATAGAGTCGGAAGCCCCTCCCATAGAATCGGAAGCTCCTCCCATTGAGTCGGAAGCCCCTCCCATTGAGTCGGAAACGCCTCCCATTGAGTCGGAAGCCCCTCCCATAGAATCGGAAGCTCCTCCCATTGAGTCGGAAGCCCCTCCCATAGAATCGGAAGCTCCTCCCATTGAGTCGGAAGCTCCTCCCATAGAATCGGAAGCTCCGTCCGAACCCGAACCACCCGAAGAAAGCAGTGAGGATGAAAGTTCTGTGATAATAGATATGGACGCACCTATGAATCCCCTACCGGATACTTTGGCAACCAATCCGGTGGACAGCTATTTTGACAATTCGTTGTTTGTGGGCTACTCCATAATGATGCACTTTGGCAGGTATATTGGGGAGTGGCACCGTGAGATAGACGCATCAATAATGGGCAATCCCACCTTCTGTGCAGGTGTTGGCATAAGCTTTTACGCCGACCGTACCCAGACTCCCTCCACAGGCAGTTCTTTGCCTATGTTCAGAGGTCAGCTTTATAATTTCAAGGACTTGCCTGCAGCATCGGGCTGTGATACTATGTACATAGGGCTTATGGGCTACAGCGACGTTAAGCGCCTTGGCGTAACCGGCGCTTATGTGGAGACTGTAGACGGCATCCAGCGCATATTACAGGCCAACCCCAACCTTAATCTGGTTATCCTTGCCTGTAACTATAATACGGGCAATTACAGCAGTTCCATGCCTTACAGTGTAAACAACGGCAATATATTGGCATATAACAACATGGTGCTGGATTATTGCACTTCCATAGGTGTGGATTTTGTGGACGTGGCAACCCCCCAAACCACATATAACGGCTACCTGCCTATGGAATACTCTTCCGATGAGGAGTATCACATAGCAAAGCAAGCGTTTTATATCTGGGTAGACGTACTGCGTGACTACGCACAGAAAAAGCAAAACGGCACTTGGCAAAATATGACCGATATGCCTTCTCTTCCCGCATTCAGTTAAAGGTTGAAAAAATCCGTTGTATATCTTTCGATATACAACCGATTCAGACTCTCGAAAAACTCCAGTTTATACTGACCTTTTTTGCGTAAATCTGGTATAATCCATACGCGTAATCAA
>JAZSIW010000107.1:0-27993 GCA_045534025.1 Eubacteriales bacterium
CAAATAAACCAAAGAAATTTAACCTATATTTTGCAAAAAAGTTATAGTTACAAACTTAATATTGAAAGCTATATATGCATAAAGCAAAAAAGCTGTTGTGTATTGATAATACACGTAAAGCAAATCACCCCATAAAGCTTATCGGCTTCATGGGGTGCCCGATAATGAAAACGCCTTGCAGAAATCTGCAAGGCGTTTCGATTACTTATCCGTTATGCTGCGGCGGGGGGTTGTGCCGCATTACATAGTTTAATAAATAATTAAGTATTTAAGCTTATGCTCTCTTCTTAAGAACAACAACAGCACCTGCGGAGATTACAGCGAGAACTGCGAAAGCAGCAATGCCGAGGTCGCCGGTAGAAGGCTGATCGTTTTCTTCAGGAGCTTCAGAAGATTCTTCTACGGAAGATTCTTCTACGGAAGATTCTTCGGAAGTTTCTTCAGAAGTTTCTTCGGAAGTTTCTTCAGAAGTGGTTTCTTCAGAAGTTTCTTCGGAAGTAGTTACTTCGATGGGAGCTTCAGGAAGAACCTTGATAACGTCGCCGTCTGCCTGAGAAGCGAGGTTAACGAAACCGTCGCTGAGGAACCATTCGGTAACGATGATGTCAGCTTCAGTGATTTCAACGCCTTCTGCTACGGTGAAGTTAGCGGTGAAAACAACGGTGCCTTCTTCATAAAGTTCAGAAGTTGCGAAGCTAACGATGATACCAGCGTTAGCAACGTCGTTTACGTTTATAGTAGCCATGATGGGGCTGTTCTTGGAACCATCAACATAAGTGAGGTTTTCAGAAGTCTTAAGAACGAACTTACCACTACCTACGCCTGCAGGAAGGGAAACAGCGATAGCGCCGGTGCCGTCTTCGTTAACAGAGTAAGTGAAGGTGAAGGTGATGTCAGCGGGACCAACAACAACGTCTTCGGAAGATTCGTCTTCAGTGGTTTCTTCAGAGGAAGCATCTTCGGTAGTTTCTTCGGAAGAAGCATCTTCGGTAGTTTCTTCAGAGGAAGCGTCTTCGGTAGTTTCTTCAGAAGAAGCGTCTTCAGAAGTTTCAACGGATTCAACGGACTCTTCAGAAGTGTCAACGGATTCAAGGGATTCTTCAGAAGTTTCAACGGATTCAACGGATTCTTCAGAAGTTTCAACGGATTCAACGGATTCTTCGGAAGTTTCAACGGATTCAACGGATTCTTCGGAAGTTTCAATGCTGGATTCTTCGAGGCTGGAATCTTCTGCAGCTACGGACATAGTGCTGAAAGCACATACTACCATAACGAGAGCGAGAAGAGTTGCGATTGTCTTTCTCATTTTAGTTCTTTCTCCTTGATTAAATAAAAATTTTCTTTTGCTCGGGATAATTGAGTTTTGATGCGTAGGTTTTGTTTTAATTGCGTAACCCCCTCCTTTTGCCCCATTAAGGACGAACACTGCGGTAAACCGCAACGAATGCACCCTAACAGAGCAGCATAACCGGACTGACCAAAGGGCAAGCCCTAAGGCCAACCACCATTATACCTGGTGCAAAGCACGGCGTGTGCAAGCACACCTCCGTGAATTACAGGGTTAGCAAAGCAACTGCGCCCGCCACACCGAAAGCGACGGCGAGGCAGAGCGGCTGCCCCCACGCAAAGATTGTTACCCTATAATCAAGTATATTATATAGCGCTGTTTGCCATTTGTCAATACTTTTTTTAAAAATTGTTATGTCAATATTAACCTAATGAACAAGTCTTCTGCGGCAATTTGTAGTACAAAATACCTCATATATATTTGGGTTGATTTGCCAATGCATTTGTGATATAATGGAAAGAAAGGCGGGTGAAGTTATGACAGCTTGCAATATTTGCCCACGGGAATGCAATGTTGACCGAAGTACGAAGTGCGGATTTTGCGGCGAGGAAGAGGCTGTACGTGTTGCACGTGCTGCGCCCCACTATTGGGAAGAGCCGTGTATATCCGGCACAAACGGCAGCGGAACAGTATTCTTCAGCGGTTGTAACCTTAGGTGTGCATTCTGTCAAAACGGTGCCATATCTCACAAAGGGATCGGCAAAAAGCTTAGCACTTTTCAGCTTGCTGATGTTTTCTTGCAGTTGCAAGCAACCGGTGTGCATAATATCAACCTTGTTACACCCACGCATTTTGCTTTACAAATAAAGGAAGCCTTGTTGTCAGCCAAAAGTAATGGGCTTGACTTGCCTGTTGTTTGGAACAGCGGCGGATATGAAAATGTTGGGATTTTGAAGGAACTTGAGAAAGTTGTTGACGTGTATATGCCCGACTTTAAATATGTAAGCGCAAATCTTAGCCAAAAATATTCCCACGCAGAGGACTATTTTTCTGTTGCAAAGGATGCGCTTGATGAGATGGTACTGCAAAAAGGCGGCGCTGTATTCAATGACGGGCTTATGAAAAAGGGCGTGTTGGTACGGCATTTGGTCTTGCCCGGTTGCACCCATGACAGCAAAGCGGTTTTGCGTTTTTTGCACCGACGTTACGGCAAAGCAATATACATAAGTATAATGAAGCAATATACTCCGCCTAAGCACCCCGTCCCCGACGAATTGGGGCGGGCGCTTTACGATGAGGAGTACAACGAGGTGTACGAATACGCACAAAAACTTGGCATAGAGCAAGGCTTTTTTCAGGAAGGCGACCCTGTGGGAGAAAGCTTTGTGCCGGATTTTGATTTTAGCGGGGTGGAATAAATGACAAATAAAGAAACATTGGTGCGGGTTAAAGATTACATACCCGATATACACGTAGACTTGCCCTACAGTCGGGACGATAATTTTACAGGAAAAAGATTGTATGACTTTAAGGATGCTTATTTACGCTATGGCACGGTGTTAAAGCTTAAAGCGGCGCAGGAATATGTGCGTAAGCACGGGGCAAGCATAATGATACTTGATGCATACCGTCCTGCCGCTGCCCAGTTTATTATGTGGGAGGCTATGCCCGACGACGATTTTGTGGCCGACCCAAGGCGAGGTTTTTCCAAGCACACGAGAGGCAGCACGGTAGATGTAACTTTGGTTACGCCTGATGGCAAGCCTATGGCGATGCCCTCCCCTTTTGACGATTTCAGCGGCGGTGCAAAACGTGTATATGACAGCATATCCGACGAAGCCAAAACCAACATTTTGATGTTGGAGGCTGCGATGCAGCAGGCAGGTTTTTGGGGATACGTAAACGAGTGGTGGCATTTTAACGACAACGATATTTACCCTGTATTGGAAGAGCCGGAGTTTGCGCTTTTATAAGGAGGCGGTTTTATGGAAAACAAATGTCTTAGCTGTGAATATTTCGATTATGATGACGAAACCGATACGGAAGGCTGTACCCGTGGGCTTGACGAAGATGATATGCTTAAATTTTTAACGGGACACACGGCTACTTGCCCCTATTATAAATTTTACGACGAATATAAAACAGTACGAAAACAAAACTGAAAGGTGGGTTTTGATATGATAAACAAAAAGATGGAACAATTGGGAAAAGTGCGCTCTGTTATACGTGAGTTGTTTGAGTACGGCAAAAAGCGCAAGGCAGAAATCGGTGAAGACAAGGTTTTTGACTTCAGCTTGGGCAACCCCTCTGTGCCCGCACCCGACTGTGTTAACGAAACGATAAAGGCACTTACCGAAGAAATGAGCTCTTTGCAGCTTCACGGCTACTCCTCCGCACAGGGCGATGCCGGCGTACGCAAGGCCATTGCAGACTATTTAAACAAGGAACACGACGAAAGCTTTACACCCGACAGCATATATATGACAGTTGGTGCCGCCGCCAGCCTTACCATTTGCCTTAATGCTTTGGTATGCGACGGTGACGAAGTTATAGCCTTTGCACCCTTCTTCCCCGAATACCGTGTGTTTTCCGAAAGTGCGGGCGCTAAGTTTGTTGCCCTTGCTCCTACCGAGGATTTCCAAGTTGACGGAGAAGCCTTTGCCGCAGCAATAAACGCAAACACCAAGGCGGTTATCGTCAACAGCCCCAACAACCCCTCCGGCGTGGTGCTTACGGAAGAAAGCATAAAAACGCTTTGCGCTGTACTTAAGGATAAAAGCGAAGAGTACGGACATCCTATATATTTGATAACGGACGAACCTTACAGAGAATTGGTTTATGACGACGTTAAAGTGCCCTTTATTACCAAATATTACGACAACTGCTTGATTTGCTACTCTTTCAGCAAATCCCTCTCCATCCCCGGTGAGCGTATCGGCTATATAGCTGTGTCGCCGAGAATGGACTGCGAGAGAGATGTTTATGCGGCTGTTTGCGGTGCCGGCAGAGCGCTTGGCTATGTTTGCGCACCCTGTATGTTCCAATTTGTTGCGGCAAGATGCTTGGGACAGACCGCAGACGTTTCGGTTTACAAACATAACAGAGATTTGCTTTACGGCGCACTTTGCGAATACGGCTACAAATGCGTTAAGCCCGACGGTGCTTTCTATTTGTTCCTTAAGACCCCTGAGGAAGACGCATCCGCATTTTGTGAAAACGCAAAGAAGAAGGAGTTGTTGGTTGTACCTTCCGACTCATTCGGTTGCCCCGGCTATGTAAGAATATCTTACTGCGTTTCTACCGAGCAGATAGAAAACGCGCTGCCCGCATTTAAGGCGTTGGCAGAGGAATACGGCTTGAAATAAGGAGTATTTATGAAAACAAGAAACGAAATGAACCCTGAATTTTTATGGGATTTAAGCCATATATTCAAAGACGATGCAGCGTGGGAAGCAGCTTGTGAGGAAGCCGAAACGGCTATTGCCGCAGTTGCAAAAGCGCAAGGTACTTTGGGAGACAGCGCAGAGGCGATGAAAAAAGGCATAGGTCTGATGTGCGATGCAGAAGAAAAGGTTATGCTTTGCTATCTGTATCCCATGCTTAAAAAGTCCACCGATGCGGGCGACAGCAATTTTCAGGCTATGGAAGCGAAGGCTATGGGGCTTATTGTAAAGCTTCAGTCTGCGGCTGCTTTTCTTAACCCCGAAATAGTCGCCATCCCTGAAGAGCGTTTTGAGGAGATAGTGTCAAATCCCATACTCAAGGACGAGCTTTTCAGTCTGCGCAAAGTAGTTAAGGCCAAGGCGCACACATTGTCAGCTGAGCAAGAGCTTATGTTGGCGAAGCTTGCAGATGCAGCACAGACACCCGACAACGCATTCTCCATGCTTAACAATGTAGACCTTGAGTTCCCCACCATAAAAGACGCAGAAGGAAAGGATGTTCAGCTTAGCAACGGTAACTTCGGCGTTTACAGGGAAAGCTCTGTACGCAGTGTAAGAGAAGCGGCGTTTACAGCATATTTCAACACCTTTAAAAAGTTTGAAAACACTATTGCGGAGCTTTACAGCGGCAGTGTTAAGCTTGACTGCTATTTTGCAGACGTGCGTGGATACAGCAGTGCAAGAGAGTCGGCGCTTTTCAATAACGATGTTCCTGAAACAGTATATGACAGCCTTATCGAAGCGGTGCACGACAGCCTGCCCTATATGCGCAAGTATTTAGAGCTTAGAAAAAAGGTTTTGGGCCTTGAAAAGATTGATTTGTTTGACCTTTACACCCCCATGGTAGAGGATGTTAACTTTGAGATGCCCTATGAAAAATCAGTGGCACTTGTTAAGGAAGCCCTTAAACCTCTTGGCGAAGAATACGGCAAACTGCTTGATATGGCATTTAACAACAAGTGGATAGACGTATACGAAAACAAAGGCAAAAGAAGCGGTGCCTTCTCCTGCGGGGTACACGGTGTTCATCCCTATGTTTTGCTGAACTACCCGGACACCCTTGACGATACTTTTACTCTTGCCCACGAGTTGGGACATGCAATGCATTCTTACAAGTCCTCCGAAACCCAAAGCTTTCTTAACCACAATTACAGCATAATGGTGGCAGAAGTTGCATCCACCGTTAACGAAGTGCTTTTGACCTTGCACCTGCTGAAGACGGAGACCGACCCCAAGAGACGCGCTTACGTGCTTAACCACTTTCTTGAAAGCTTCCGCACTACACTGTATCGCCAAACTTTGTTTGCGGAGTTTGAGCGTGAAACACACAGTATGTGCGAAAAAGGCGAGGCGCTTACGGCTCAAAGCCTGTCCGAACTGTATAAAGGGCTTGTTTCCAAGTATTACGAGGGTGCGGAAATCAACGAGATTATGGCAAACGAGTGGTCATATATTCCTCATTTTTATACGGCTTTTTATGTTTATCAATACGCCACGGGCTTTTCCAGCGCAGTAGCTATTGCAAAAAATATTTTGGAGACAGGCGATGCAACGGGATATCTGAAGTTCCTTACCTTGGGGGGCAGTGACTACCCTATTGAAGAGCTTAAGGTTGCAGGCATTGACCTTACTAAGCCTGAAACCGTTAAAAACGCTCTTAGTCTATTTGACAAGACTATTGACGAGCTGGCAGAGCTTTTGAAAACCATATAAAAGCTCCCCAACACCAACTTTTATTCAGGGCAAAGCCCACAAACAAAAAAGTTTGCCGTGTAGGTTTTGATACCTACACGGCATTTTATATTGTCAAAATTTTATTCTGCCAAATATTGGAAAGGACCTATAAGGTCTGCGTCAAACTTAAGAACATTTGCCGCATCAAGGCTATTGATTATACCGTCAAAGTTTACGTCTGCCGCAAGAGCCTGATCACCCTCCAAAAGAACAAGGAGCGCATCGTGGCGGAGGATATACGCCGCATCCAAGTTATCGGTAAGATCATCACCGTTAACGTCACCTATACGATAAAAGTTGATGTTAACAGTCATGTTACCGGTAACGGTACCGTTGGTAACACTGTAAGATTTAAAGCCAAATCCGGCATCAAAAGCGAGGCCGCCGTTTGCAACGCTCGGGAGTATATCAGCAACAGCTGTACCTGCGGGAACGCTTATCTGAGTGTCGCCCACAACAGAGCCGCCAACACCTGCGTTGAATGTAACCGTATAGTTTTCAACAAAAACAACGCTCTTATTTACGTCGCCGTTTGCTTGGGTAGCAAGTCTTGTTCTACCGTTAGAAAGGTTCCAAAGCTTAACGTTTATATCATCGGCAGTAACGCTGCTTACGTTGCCGTTAACCGTAAATCTTGCGGTAAAAACAACTGTACCTGTCGCATAATTCTCGGTATATGCAAAAGCAACGGACGAACCGCTTACACCTTCTCTGTCATAGTCCTCGTAAACAGTAAGGGTTATATCGGAAGAAAGAGAACCTTCAACAAGGCTGAGTTTATCAGAAGTGTCAAAAACTATCTTACCGCTTTGTACGCCTGCCGGCAATTTTGCGGTCAACACAGCGGTATTGCTGTTTTTATCAACAACCAGGGTAAGGTCGTAAGTAGAATACGAAGCCGCAGAAGCTATTGCGCCGAAAGCACTCAACACCATAATAAGCACAAGAACAAAGGCGGTGCAAAGGGATACACTCTTTTTAAACATAACAAAACTCCTTTTTATTTCTTTAACAACGGCACCTTATGCCGCCGATTTTAATCATTTTAACATATATCAAAGCAATTGTCAATGCTGACAAAACCAACATAAACGCCTGCGTTTTTTTGTGCAAATATCACATCAAAACAGCTTTACAAGTCCTGCGTCATGTTTAAGGATTTGGGCAGCATCCAAACTATCCGCAAAGCCGTCACCGTTTACATCCGCTATGGCAAGTTGGTATGTACCAAGCTCTGTCAGCTCCGCATCATGGCGAAGTACGTAAGCTGCATCAAGGTTATCCGTCTCTCCGTCGTTGTTAACGTCACCTATGGCATAGCTTAGTTCTGCCGTGCAGGGACTTATGATTTGCGGAACGCCGCATCTTACCGTGCCTGTTATGGGTTTTGCCGCATCCGCCAAAGCACTATTTGACAAACGGTAGCTGTAAATTACGGTGTTACCGTCAACAGTAAGCTCTGTCCCCATAACTGTGGGAGCGCTTATCATCCCGCCGTTGCCATTGTTGAGTATAAACATGTAGGCTTGGTTGGGGATAAATGTGCCCGTATACTCGATTCTATAAATTATGGTTTGAGAGATCTTATTGTATACAACAGTCATATTATTAACTGTGCATGCGTAAATTTCTTCCTCATCGGTGCTTTCGTCCTCGGAGGTGCTTTCGTCCTCAGAAGTGCTTTCGTCCTCGGAGGTGCTTTCGTCCTCAGAAGTGCTTTCGTCCTCAGAAGTGCTTTCGTCCTCGGAGGTGCTTTCATCCTCAGAAGTGCTTTCGTCCTCAGAGGTACTTTCGTCCTCATAAGTGCTTTCGTCCTCGGAGGTGCTCTCTACAGGAATTTCCACATATTCCGCACGCACAACCAAATCCATATCCTGCACAATTACTGTTGTTGAAGTAGCCCTTGCATCCGTTATCTCGCCGCTGCCTTCCACTATTGACCATGTATCGAACTGCATACCTTCTTCCGGAGAGTCCGCAACTACTCTGATAACAGCGCCTGACGGGTAATAATCCTGCCTGTCATCAGCATGGACAACACCATTTATAATATCCAAGCTGTAAAGCTGAGTAAAACTTCCCCTTACCGTTGCGTCGCCGTATACGGTTACCGTAGTGCTTTCTGCTGTGGGGTCTGCTATTACGGCGTTGCCTTCTACCGTCCAACCTTCAAAGTTGTATGCCCCGCCTTCTATTGCAAATCTTATGGGTACAACAGCACCGTAGCTGTATGTACCGCTACCGTCACCGTCCACAACATCAAGGGTATACTGTGCATCCGTATAGGTTGCTTTTATCCTTACATTGCTGTTTACGGTAAGTGTGGTGGTGCTTGCGCTTGCATCAGCCACAACGCCGCCCACCTCTACCGACCAACCTGCAAATTCTTTGCCTGTTACGGAGTCGGCAATTATTTCTATTATGTCGCCTGCTTTGTAATATTCTTTTACGTCAGAAGCTGCTATCTTACCGCCTGTTATGGTAACGGTGTAAAGCTCGGTATAGTTTGCCTTTACCGTTGCGTCGCCGTATACGGTTACCGTAGTGCTTTCTGCTGTGGAATCTGCTATTACGGCATTGCCTTCTACCGTCCAACCTTCAAATTCGCAAACTGTACCGGGGGCGGGAGTAAATTCTATATCAACTACCGTACCGTAGCTGTATGCACCGCCACCGTCACCGTCCACTACATTAAGGGTGTACTGCGATGCCTTATAAACAGCGTTAACAGTTATATCCGATGTAACGGCGGAGAAATCTTTGTCCCAGCCCACAAATTCAAATCCATTTAAAACAGGGGCAGCGGGAGCCGTTGCGGCGCTTCCGTAATCCACTGTTTGTGTCTTTAAAACCGTGCCGTCCTTGCCTACAAAGCTTACCGTAGGGTTTTTATCTATTATAACAACGTCTGCGGTATAAGGGGATATAATATAGGACTGTGTGCTGCGGACCGTTACACGCAGCGGCTTTGCGGCGCTTGACACAAGGCTTGTATCCACAGGGAAGCTGTAGCTGAAGCTGTTATTTGCCACTTCAAGCTGAGTGCCGTTAATTGTACGCATGGAAATTTGCGAACCGTTGGCATTGTTAAGTATAAATACATAGCTTTGGTTTGGAATAAATGTGCCGCTGTATTTCACCGTACAGTTTACGGTTTCTGTCTGCGTATTATATGTAACGGTCATAGAGCTTACCGTACAGGCGGAAGCCGCATTTACGCTGATACTACCCGCCAAGCCCAACATAAAGCAAAGGCACAAAAGGCAAGCAGTTATCTTTCTTATCTTCATAATTTACCCTCCGAACATATTATTTTCGGCGTTATTTTCAAGCTGATTATACCATAGAAACGGCAATTTGCCAATAAGTATTTTTTGACATTTATAGCAATTCTGCAAACAAACACCACGGGGCTCCTTCCGGCTTGGCGGTAAAATCCATCATTTTATCTTCCCAAGGAATGCTTAAGCTATATGACCAAAGTGCCATGCCTTCTGCTTCGGTCCTGCCCCCGTATTTACCGTCACCGTACAAGGGCAAACGACGGGAAGAGAACTGCACCCTTATCTGGTGAGTGCGGCCCGTGTGCAGTTGTACCTTTATCAGAGACAGCGGTGTGCCCTTGTGAGTGACTGTCGATAACAGTTTGTATTGCAAGGAGGCTTCTTTTACACCCGCTCTGCTGCGATTAACAGCAAAGCTTTTATTTTTTCTGCGGTCGTGATATAATAAGTCTTTTAGGACAGCCTCCGGCTTATCAGGTGTGCCGCGCACTACTGCCAGATACCGTTTAATAAATTTACCGTCCTTTATTGCGGCAGAAAGCTTTGCCGCCGAAGCGGGATTTTTGGCATAAATCATAAGACCGCCTGTGCCCCTGTCCAATCTGTGTACGGGAAAAACATCGCAATTCAATTGACTGCGAAGGATATGTGGTAAACCGCCCTCACCCTCCTCCGACAATACGCCGGCAGGTTTTATACAGACCGCAAAATCTTCATTTTCAAATAAAACTGTCATTATGTGCACTCCGTTTTGCCGATAAAAATATGCCACCGAGGGTAGAAACCCTCGGTGGCGGAAACTATTACACTTTAGGGTTGGTTAGCTATAAACTTACGCATAATTACAAAGTCGGTTGTGTTAACGGCGGTATCATCGTTACCGTCAGAGGCTTTAAGACCTGCAGCTGTAACGCCGGAACGCTTTGAGATATACTTTCTAAGCATAAGCAGGTCGGTGGTGTTACAGGTTGCGCTACCGTCCAAGTCAAAGTCAACAACAACTTCTATAACCGTATCGTTATAATTTACAGTATAACCTGTACCGATATAACCGGAAGTTACAGCATTACCTGCAATGTTTTTAACGGTAATTTCCACAGTAAATAGCGCTTTGAAAGAGGTTACATCCATACCAACCGTACTACCGTAAATGTACGTTTCGTCCATAGAGTAGCCGTTGCCTGTTGCGGCGGTGGTTAGTTCAAGAACAGGGTCAGGTTCCGGCTCGGGCTCGGGAATTACAGCGTCATCAGAGCCGTAAACCTCTATTTCGGTAAACGCGGTTACATAAGATGCGGATGTAAAGGTTACTCTTACATACCTTGCGGTAACCCATGCAAAGTCTATCTTATGAGTATAAACATTGCTTAGTGCAGAACCGTTTACATAGGAGTAAAGCAAAGTATCAACAAGATTTTCTACATAGTAGTAGGTTTTACCGTCGGTAGAATACTCTATCTCTGCACTGTTGGTCTGATAGTCACCAACGCTGCTGCCGCTGTCACCAAAGTCGCAGATTGCAACCATGCGAATCTTCTTTTCCGCACCCAAGTCGATAGTAGTACCGAACTTTTGGGTTGTACCTTGGAAAGAAACATAAGGGGTGTCGGTTGTGCCATAGCTATCCTTAGCTTTATCGCCGTCGGTAAGCTTGGTTCTGTTCGTATCCTGCTGGTTTGTGTACTGATAGGTTATATCGGTACTGCCCTTCCAAGTGGTTGTATAGGACTTCTTAAGTGCGTAGTTGGTAAGCCCGGTGGTGTCTATTTCGCCTGCGGTTTCGTAGTTAGCCTTAATTACCGCATCGGAATTACCAACCGTAAAGGTGGTGTTGTAGGAGTTGGCGTCACCAAAAGTACCGCTACCGCTTTCGATAGACCAGTGGGTGAAGGAGTAACCTGTTCTGGTACTTGCGGAGATGTTAACAACCGTGCCTGCCGCATATCTGCCGCTGCCTACACCGTAGGTGATGGAAAGGTCAAAGTCTGTACGGTAGGTTGCTTCCAGCTCGATATCGCTGTTAAGAACCTTAACCGTGGTGGTCTTTGCTTTCTTGTCGGTAATAGTTGCAATACCGTTCTTAACCTCCCAGATATCAAAGAGACCTGCGCTGGAGGTTGCGGCGGTTACGGTAAAGGTCTCTCCCTTGGCAAGATACTTAACAGCACTGCCGAATGTGGTATCGTTCTTAACGCTTACCTTGTAAACTCTGGTAAGGGTGCTGATGTCTGCGGTGCCGCCGCTGTAAGTAGCAGTAGAACCGGAGATGTTTGTAACGTTCACTATGCTACCGGAGGACGTTCTGTACGTACCGTAGTCATAGTCGTTTCTTACAAAGGTGAAGTTATCAAGGTCTACCCAGCCAACAGTACCGTTGGAGAGGGTTACCTTACCCCAATCCCAACCGGTAATCTTTGCGTCAACAACGGTGCCGGAGGCGATGGTGCCAACAGAACCTGTTGCGGAGTTACCTGCGCGGTAAACGGTTACGGAGGAGTTAGCCTTGTATAGACCGGGTTTATAGTACTTGTAGTTGGGGTTGTAGTATGTATTCTTCAAAGTGTCGGTAGAAACATAGGAACCGCCGAAAGCCTTGTAATAGTCATACATTCTGTCACGGAACACCTTAAAATAAGTACCATCAACGCTGAAGGAAGCGTTGGTACCGAATACGTATCTCATCTGGATAGGACAGTTCTTACCAGCAGCGTTGTAGTGGGTGTAAACCTGAGTATAGGGGTTGAAGTTAAGCTTTACGCAAATATATGCAACGAGAATTGCAAGATATGTAGCGGTCTTGTCAAAGTGAGATGCATACCAGTCGTACATATCGGGCTGGTCCCAGTGTTCGCCGGAGAAGGTGGCGTCTGCAGGGAAGCCGTCGGTCGCGGTTTCAATACCTATACCGGTGCTGTTGGACAAATCGGAAACATAGTATTTATTTTTCTCGGTCGTAGAAGACCAATAGTTACCGCCTGCGTGCCAACCCATTTCGTTAACGGGAAGCATCTGATAAAGACCGTCGTTACCGCAGGTGTAGTGCCAAGAAACGGAAGCGGTTGTGGTTCTACCGTAATTGTGATTTGCAAGTGCGGTAGAAGTTACGGGATAAGCACCTGTGTTATGAACAACAACATACTTCATGGAGTTTATTGTGCCGGGGCGGTTAGCCTTGCCGGATGTAATAAACTCGGTCTTCATTTTAATTTCGTTACGGGTACCTTCTGCCATCATAAAGGTAGCGTTATTTGTAAGCAAATCGTTATTGGGCAGTTGGATATAATCGGGCACATAAATCTCAGGTGCTACAAAGTCCGCATCCTTAATAGCGGAAACGGTTGTTGTAGCAAAGGAGAATGTACAAACGGTGCTTATCATCATTGCAACGACAAGCATAAAAGAAATTAAGCGTTTGCGATAATTCATAATATACCTCCTAAAAACACTTATTATAACACAATATATACTTATGCTTAATTATATCATACGGCACCCTTGAATTGCAATACTTATTTGTAAATATTTTTCTTTTTGTACAATGTTCACACCATGATTTTTGTGCATATACAACAAATTCATTTTCCCAATTTTGTCATTGTTGCAAAAATAAAGAGGCAAAAACGTAGTTGTTTTTACCTCTTTGAAAATTTAATCCTCATCTTCTTCGTCAAAATAATAGATACTCTTTTTTTCTTGTTTTTCAAAGTGCGTATCTATGTATTGTTTAAGAGCGGAAAAGTCCTTTATATACTGAACCTTGAAATTGGTACTTTGAACAGTCAGCGTACCCATGTTAAGCTTTTTCTGCTTTTCGGTTTGAATAAGGGTGAAAAAACTACGGTCCACATCCTTAACGTTGAACTTTCTGCCGTCGGAGTAGCTTATGTCCACGCTGTCTCCCTTAAAATGCAGGGTAACATTACCGTTTTTTGCGGATTTGTAATACGTATATCCCAGCGCCAAGAGAATAATACCCTCTACCGCCGCAATCATTCCGATACTGCTGCCGTAAGTTAAGGCTACCGCTACCGCAGAAAACACTGCAAACAGAACGGCAAGACTTTTTAAATCCCCTTTTTTGCGCATATCATTATCGGTTTTTACTATAAGCTCGTCCATTATCACACCTCTTCATTAAAGAATAAGCCCTTTGACAACAGGCACTGCTTGGGGCGCCGTTTCTCCTATTGTCGTGGCAGACAGTATTATTGCCTCTGCTTCCGCTAAGGCTTCTTCCCTGTTTGTATGCAGATAAGCAATTATCTCCCCCGCCTGCACCTTATCACCACGGCGTTTTTCTATTATTATGCCCGCGGCGTGGTCTACCGCATCCTCCTTACGCTCTCGTCCTGCGCCGAGGATAAGGCTTGCTCTTCCGTATTCCTTGGCGTCGCTTGCCGTTATGTAGCCAGTTTTCGGGCATTTTACGGGATACACATAACTTGCGACAGGCAAAAGGTCGGGATTATAAATACACTCCGCATCGCCGCCCTGTGCCACTACCATAGCCACAAACGCATCAAAGGCTTTTCCGCTTGCAAGCGCTTCTTTTGCCATCACACGGCATTCGCATAGGCTGCCTTTGTCGCCTAAGTGAAGCATTACCGCTGCAAGCTCTGTGCACAGCTCCGAAAGTGTACTGTCGCCGCCTCCGCGAAGAACCTCCAAGGCTTCTTTAACCTCAAGCGCGTTGCCGATGGCTTTACCCAAGGGTACATCCATGTCCGTAAGCAATGCCGCCGTTTTTTTACCTGCGGCTTTTCCTATTTTAACCATCGCTTTTGCAAGCTTTGCCGCATCCTCTGAGGTTTTGTTAAAGGAGCCGCTACCCATCTTTACGTCAAGCACTATACCGTCCGCGCCCGAGGCAAGCTTTTTACCCATTATGCTTGACACTATAAGGGAATGATTTTCAACCGTACCCGTAACATCACGTAGTGCATAAAGCTTTTTATCCGCCGGTGCAAGGTTGCCGCTTTGACCGCTGACCGCAAGGCCTGCGCTGTTTACCGCGGCAAAAAACTCCTCCTTGCCGAGGGAGGTGCGAAAACCCTTTATTGACTCCAGCTTGTCAACTGTGCCTCCTGTGTGTCCCAGCCCTCTGCCGCTCATTTTTGCGACCTTTATGCCCAATGAAGCTACCAAGGGAGCAACAATGAGGGTGGTTTTGTCGCCTACTCCGCCTGTGGAGTGCTTATCGATTTTTACGCCGTCTATAGGCGACAAATCTACGGTTTCACCCGAATCTCTTATTGCGAAGGTAAGGTTTTCCGTTTCTTCCTCATCCATCCCCTTAAGGCATATTGCCATAAGAAGTGCGCTTATCTGATAATCGGGAATATTCCCTTCCGTATATTCACGGCATACATATTCTATCTCTGCTTTATCAAGCTTACCGCCATCACGTTTTTTGATGATTATATCGGTTATATGCATTATGTTAACCTCTTAGGTCTGTTTCGTTAAATGCCGAAGGCAACAGCTCGCCAAGGCTTGTTTCTTTATACTCGCCGGTGCTGTTACAAACAAGAAACACCTTGAGGGAAGGTGCACAAAACTCCGTCAGTGCCTGACGGCATACGCCACAGGGTGCTGTGGCAACAACATTGTCGCCGCCGCCTGCTATTGCTATGGCGCTGAAATATCTTTCGCCCTCGCTGACCGCCTTGAAGAGCGCAACTCGCTCGGCGCAGACCGTAGGGCTGAAAGCCGCATTTTCTATATTACAGCCTGTGTAAATCTTGCCGTTTTGGGCAAGCAACGCCGCACCTACCTTGAAGTTTGAGTAGGGAGCATAAGCGCTTTCCCTTGCTTTTACAGCGGCAAGTGCCAAATCCTTATACACCTTTTTCCATCCCCTTAACGATGCTTACAATACGGCTTGTGCCAAGTCTGTGGGCGCCTGCATTGAGAAACGCAACGCCGTCCTCCAATGAAGAGATGCCGCCTGCCGCCTTTATCTTTAAGCCTTTTGGAACGTATTTTGCAAAAATCTCCACATCCTCCATGGTTGCGCCGCTTTTGGAAAAGCCTGTGGAGGTTTTGATAAAGTCTGCACCTGCTTTGCCGCAAACTTCACACATCTTTATTTTTTCTTCTTCGGAAAGAAGGCAGGTCTCTATTATTACCTTTAAAACCTTGTCACCGCAAGCGGCTTTTACAAGACGAATTTCTTCTTCCAAAAAGGCGAAGTTCCCCTCCTTAAGTGCACCGATGTTGATAACCATATCCACCTCGTCCGCACCGTTTGCCACTGCCTCTGCCGCCTCGAAAGCTTTAGCGGCAGGGGTGCTGTATCCGTTGGGAAAGCCCACAACGGTGCATACCTTTACCCTGCCTGCGGAATAATCCGCACACCTTTTTACAAAAGCGGCAGGTATGCACACGGAGGCTGTGCCGTAACGGATGCCTTCGTCACATATTTCTTTTATCTGTGCCCAAGTAGCGTCTACCTTAAGCAAGGTATGGTCCACGTGGGAAAGCAATTGCTTTATTTCCATAATAAATCACCCTTATACAGCCGAACCGTCGGGAATATTCTTAATAAGCTTTTTGTAGAGCGAAGCGAACAAAACAAGGCTAACCGTTATAGACATCATCTCTGCAATGGGGAAAGACCACCAAACGGCAGAGATCTTGCCTGTAAGCGACAGCAAATACGCCGCGGGGATAAGCACCACAAGCTGACGGGCGGCAGAAACTATCATAGAGTTTATGCCCTTGCCCAAAGCTTGGAATACCGAGCCGATAACTATACAAAAGCTTGCTATGGGAAGGTGCAGACTTATAGTACCCAAGGCTTTTTCGCCAACCGCGTAAAAGCTTTGAAGGTCACAATCCGCCGGCTCGAAAACACCAAGCAGACCGTGGGCGCAGAAACGCATTACAAGACAACCTACGGTGAGGAAGCAGAAGCCTGCCATCATAGCCAAACGCAAAGTCTTCATCATACGCTTGCGATTGCCTGCTCCGTAGTTATAAGCCATAATGGGGATAAGTCCGTTGTTAAGACCGAACATAGGCATAAAGAAGAAGCTTTGCAGTTTGAAATACACATTATAAATTGTGTAGCCCATCTTATTGTCAAACCCGTTAAGGATGCGCTGCATAAAATAGGTCATAAACGAACCTATGCCCACCATTAAAATGGAAGGCACGCCGATGGCGTATATCTTGCCGATTATCTTAAGGTCGGGACGGAACTTAAGTAAATCAAGCCTTACGTCCTTATTTTTAAGCACGTTGAAGATAACCGCCATACAAGCAGCGAATATCTGACCGATTACGGTAGCATAAGCCGCACCCGAAACGCCAAGTCCCAAGCCGAAGGGCATTGTTATGCCAAACACCGTTTGTCCCTTGGAAAAAATAAATATAGGGTCAAGAATTATATTAATAATTGCGCCGGTTCCTTGGGTAAACATTGTATAAAGAGTTCTGCCTGTTGCCTGAAGGAGGCGTTCAAACATTATCTGAAAATAAACGCCGAAGGAAAGCAGACAAACTATACGCAGGTATTGGATGCCGTATATCTTGGTTTGGGCATCCACCTTGCAGGAGTTCATATAAATATCCACACCGAAAAGCCCGAAAATAAGGAACACCAAGTATGCCACAAGTGCAAGGAACACGCCGTTTTCCGCAATGCGGTTGGCACGGTCGTACTTCTTTTGACCCAAGGAGCGGGAAAGAAGAGCGTTAACGCCCACGGCAGTACCCGTACCCACACCTATAAGTATATTTTGCACAGGGAACGCCGCACCGACAGCGTCAAGCGCCGATGCACTTACCTTGGCAACAAATACACTGTCCACCACGTTGTACAATGCCTGCACCATCATGGATATTATCATGGGTACGGACATTGTAAAAAGCAGTTTGCCCACGGGCATAGTGCCCATTTTGTTCTCTTTTTGCGGTGCTTTTACCGCAGAACCGACTTCGCTCATTTTAAACCTCTGAATATAAAACTAAATCAACTTCTTAAGTGCGCCTGTGGGACAAAGCTCTACACATTTACCGCAGTCAGCACAGACTTTTGTTATATCCTTTTCTGCAAACTCGGGCTTGATGACTGTGGTAAAGCCTCTGCCTACCAAGCCGAGAATGCCCTGCTTTGCAACCTCGTCACAAACACGCACGCACAGACCGCAAAGTATACACTTACCGTTGTTTCTTTCGATAAGCTCCAGCTTTGTCTCACTTTCGGTGCGGCGTTTTGCGCCTTCAAACCTTACGGTATTGATGTACATATCGCTGTAGCGGATAAGCTTACAGTCCTTGTAATCGTGCCAGCCGCATTCAAGACAACGCTTTGCCTCTTCCCTTGCAGCCTCTTCGGAAAATCCGAGATATATCTCGCCGAAGTCCTTTTTGCGTTCTTCTGCGGGACGGGTGGGCATTTCCGCACGGGGAAGCTTTTCTCTGTCCTCAAAGTCCTTTTCGCTTACCTTGCGTTCGGAAACGAAGGGCTTTCTGTATGGAACATCTGCGCCCTTAAGATATGCATCTACAACCAACGCCGCACGGTTACCCTCGCCGATGGCCTCAACCGCTATGCTTGCGCCTTTGTTGGTGGCGTCACCTATAGCAAATACGCCTTCTATATTGGTGCGGAAGCTGTTTTCGTCAGCGGCAATAATACCTCTGCGATTAAGCTCCAAGGCTTCAAAGCCATTTACGCACACCTTTTGACCGATAGCGGCAATAAAGCTGTCCGCTTCGATATACTCAAATTTACCCTCTACGGGAACGGGGCTTCTTCTGCCGCCTGCATCGGGCTCACCCAGCTCCATAACCTGAAGCTTTACGGATTTAAGAACGCCGTCTTCCCCTACCAGCTCGCAGGGGTTAACAAGGAAGCGGAAGTTTACGCCCTCTTCCTTAGCTTCGGCAATCTCTATCTTCTCCGCAGGCATTTCCTTTTCGGTACGGCGGTAAACAACGGTTACTTCTTTTGCGCCAAGTCTTACTGCACTGCGACAAGCGTCCATAGCGGTGTTGCCGCCGCCAACGATAACAACCTTTTCACCAAGGGAAACAGGGTTACCCTCTGCAACACTGCGCAAAAATTCTATGCCGCCGTATACGCCCTTAAGCTCCTCACCGGGGCAGCCAACCTTCATACCGGTCCACGCACCGATGGCAACTATAACTGCATCGTTCTGCGCCTTAAGCTCCTCAAAGCTTACGTCTTTACCGATAGTTACGCCACAGTGTATTTCTACGCCCGCCTTTTGGATATGGGCTATTTCCTTATCCAAAACTGCTTTGGGCAAACGGTATTCGGGTATACCGTAACGAAGCATACCGCCCGCCTTGGGCATCTGTTCGTAAATAGTTACGGAATGGCCCTTGAGTGCCAGGAAATATGCGGAGGTAAGGCCGCCGGGGCCGCCGCCGATAATTGCAACCTTTTTGCCTGTAGGCGCTTCTTTTATTATTTCCTGTTCGTCGGCCGCAAGCACTCTGTCCGCCGCAAAGAACTTAAGCTGTGCTATAGACAAAGGCTGTTCCACATATTTTCTGCGGCAAGCCTTTTCACAGGGGTGAGGGCACACTCTGCCGATAGAAGCAGGCAGGGGAAGCTTTTCCCTTAAAATACGAACCGCTTCTGCATCATCACCTTCTGCTATTGCCTTTACATAACCCTGTACATCGGTACCTGCAGGGCAGTTAAGACCGCAAGGACCCTTACAGTCTCCGTCGTGGTCGCTCATAAGCAGTTCAAGCGCCAGCTTGCGGGATGCAAGTACACGGGGGCTGTTTGTATCGATATCCATACCGTCGCTTGCAACGGTAGAGCAAGCACGCATAAGCTTGGGCATACCCTTTGCTTCTACAACGCAAAGACCGCAGGCACCGTAGTTCTTAACAAGCTCGCTTTCGCAAAGGGTTGGTATCTCCACACCGCCGCGACGGGCTATTTGTAAAATAGTTTCGCCCTTTTGGCCCGTAAGGGGAATACCGTTAATTATAATATTAATCTTTTCCATAATTTGCTTATCCCCCTTCTTAATTCACCTTTACCGCACCGAAACGGCAAACGGTTGCACATTTTCCGCACTTAATACATTTATCGCTGTCGATAACAAAATATTCCTTAACCTTGCCGCTTATTGCGCCAACGGGACAATTGCGGGAACACAAAGAACAGCCAACACATTTCTCTTTGTCTATGCTGTACTGTCTTAATGCGGCACACTCGCCAGCAGGGCACTTCTTTTCGTTGATGTGTGCTTCAAACTCTTCCCTGAAGTACTTGATTGCGGTAAGTACAGGGTTAGGTGCTGTCTGACCGAGACCGCAAAGGGCACCGTCCTTGATACCAAGGCAAAGCTCGGTAAGCAGTTCTATATCGCCTTCCCTACCTTCACCTTCGGTGATACGGCTAAGCACCTCAAGCATGCGCTTGGTGCCTATACGGCAATGGATACACTTACCGCAGGATTCCTTTGCGGTGAAGTCAAGGAAGAACCTTGCCATATTAACCATACAGGTGCCTTCATCCATAACAACCATACCGCCGGAGCCCATTATTGCACCGGTTGCACCAAGGCACTTGTAGTCTATAATTGTGTCAAGCAGCTCTGCGGGGATACAGCCGCCGGAAGGACCGCCCATCTGAACAGCCTTAAACTCCTTGCCGTCCCTTATACCGCCGCCGATATCGTAAATAACGTGACGCAGGGTCTTGCCCATAGGAACTTCCACAAGACCTCCGCGGTTTATCTTACCTGTAAGAGCAAATACCTTTGTACCCTTGCTGTTTTCGGTACCCATTGCAGAAAAGGCACTGCCGCCGTTATTTATTATCCACGCAACGTTTGCAAAAGTTTCTACATTATTGATGTTGGAAGGAAGGTCGTTATAACCCTTCTGTGCAGGGAAAGGAGGCTTAAGACGAGGCATACCGCGCTTGCCCTCAAGACTTTCGATAAGTGCTGTTTCCTCACCGCACACGAAAGCACCCGCACCTGCTTTTATACGCATGGTGCAAGAGAAACCGCTACCCATAATATTGTTACCCAGATAGCCCTTTTCCGTTGCCGCTGCTATAGCTCTTTCAAGACGCTTGATAGCAAGGGGGTATTCCGCACGAACGTATACCACCATCTCGGATGCACCGATAGCGTAAGCACCGATAAGCATACCTTCTATGAGGGTGTGAGGGTCACTTTCTATAACCGCACGGTCCATAAACGCACCGGGGTCACCCTCGTCTGCGTTACAGATAAGATACTTCTTATCGCCTGCGGAAGCTCTTGCGGCATTCCACTTAAACCAAGTGGGGAAGCCTGCGCCGCCCCTGCCTGCAAGACCGGATATCTTTATTTCTTCTATTACGTCCTCGGGGCTCATATCGGAAAGAACCTTGCGGATTGCACCGTAGCCGCCCTTTGCCTCATAAGCCTCGATCTTGTCGGGGTCGATTATACCGCAGTTACGAAGAGCGATACGAGTTTGAAGTTCCAGAAAGCTTTTATCTTCCTCGGAGATCTCTATGTCTGCAAGGGAAGAAAGCTCCCCTGCTCTTACTGCGCTTACTATTCTTTCGCCGTCTTTTTCGGAAACACGCACCAAGCGTTTTATCAAAGCATCGCCGTCGTAAATATCAACAATCGGCTCCAGATAGCACATACCTATACAGCCCGTAATTTCTACGGAGAAGCTATCCTCCGCCTTGCGGTTTGCCGTTAATGCGTTATGTACCTGTGCCGCACCTGCCGCAAGACCGCAGCTACCCTGTCCTACTACTATACGCATCATTCTGCCGCCTCCTTCTTTAAGCCGTCAAGTATTGCCACGGCTTTATCGGGAGTGAGAGAGCCGTAGGTTGCGTCGTCAATCATCATAACGGGAGAAAGACTGCAACAGCCCAAGCAAGCAACGTTTTTAAGGGAGAACAAGCCGTCCTCGGTGGTGCCGCCGTCCTCGATACCCAAATGCTCACATATTGCTTTTTCTATACCGTCCGCACCGTTAACATGGCAGGCTGTTCCCTTGCAAAGCATTATAAGATGCTTGCCAACGGGCTTAAGCCTGAACTGAGTATAGAAGGTTGCAACACCCATTACCTTTGCCGGGGTGCTACCTGTGTTTTCCGCTATGTGATATATTACATCAGTGGGCAGATAGCCATAAATATCCTGCGCTTTCTGCAACACCGTTATAAGATTTCCGCTGTCGCCGCCGTACTGCTTAAGAACATCGTTCAAAAGCGTAAGGTCGCTTTTTGCACAATTACATTTGCACATAAAAAAACTCCTCCAATATAAATTAAAGTCCGCCTTGTATTGTAACGTATAAGCAAGGCAAAGTCAAGCTATTTTGTCAAATTACCATATATCGGCGATAGTAAACCACCCCAAGAATCCTGTCGGCTTCTTAGGGACCCCGACAACCACCCCAAGAATCCTGTCGGATTCTTGAGGACCCCGACAAAAAGCACCGCAAGAAAAGCACTTGCTTCTCTTGCGGTGCAGTACATACCGAAATTATTGGCTATTGCTTATCATTTTCCTAAGCACGGCACAGTCTGTAGTGTTTACGGCTTTATCTTCCGTCAGGTCACTTGCCGCAAAATAACAACCGGCCAGCGTTACCACCTGGGAAATGTGTTTGCGCAATTGCAAATAGTCTGCCGTGGATACGGTTGCGTCCCCGTTGATATCACCGTTTACGATTATCAGGACTTCATCCGCCACATTGCCGCCGCGGTCAAGGCTTTGTACCTTATATCCCGTGCCTATATAACCGCTTGTAATAACTTGGTTTTGCGCATTTACTATTTGCAAGGTGTTGGTATTACCGAAAAGCGCCGTTACGGTTTCACCCTTCAAACCTACGCCAAAACCGCTTAGCATATCATTTTCCAACAGGTTTGAGGCGCCTATGTACTTCAAACTGAAGTCGTCAACAATCACGGGGTCTGCCACGTAAGTAGTGCTGAGGGTGCGAATTACGGTTTGATTGGCGTTATCTTTGATGGGCTGCATTGCAACGTACACAGTACCGTTATATACCTTTATGCCCTGTGCGGTCTGCATAAATGCAGGCAGTCTGTATACCGCACTTAAAGTAGTGTTGCCGCCGTTCGTATACAGATATTTGTATATACGCGGCAGTTGCATTTTAGAGCCGGAGTTACCCGTCATATACAAAAATTTTTGGTCCGTACCCACGCCATCGGCTTCGAAGCCTTGGAAAGAATTATTAGGCTTATTGTTAAGCTTAAAGTTGCTTTTTACCAAAGAGGCGGCATTTTTCAGGGAATAGCTGCTGCCCCCTGCGCTGTTTATCGCCTGATTAAGCAGGCTGGTGGTGTATACCGTATAGTAAATATCGTCGGAGTTGAACTGGGTGCGGAAAACTATTCTGTTATCGCCGGAAGAAGTGTTGGATACAGCCACGCGCTTTACCGCCGTACTGTCAAGAGCGCTTCCGTCAGCACTCGCATACTGAGTACCGTTAACGGTTATTGCCGTATAAGAAGCGCCTGTTGCAGAGCTTGCGTCCACCTTATACTGTAGCCTTTGTATTGTTGTTGCAAAGCTGTCGCTACCCGTTACGGGCGCTCCGCCCGTCCACAGATAGGTGGTACCCGCAATGCTTTGATCTACATCAAGGCTTTCGCCGATACCTGCCCCTTTAAGCACTATATAATCCTTTGTTTCCGCCACCTTACCGTTGGGAATACAACGGCTGATATAGGTATCTGTACCGTGCTTTTGGGTGACGTAAAGCTCTGCCATATTCTCGGTATAAGCAAAATTTTGCACCATGTCGTCAACGGGCAGGCCCTTTATCGTATGCTTGTGGTTTGCGTGCATTTGCGTTATGGAATAGTCGTCAAGGGTGTATATTTTTGTTTTATTCTTTTTACCGTCGCCCGTGGTATCGTCAATAAAAATGCAGTAGAAGTTGCCGTTAAGCATATATGCCGTCTCTATTTCCACATTAGCCTTGGCGGTAACCGTCCACACCTCTTTAAGGGTGATTGAAGAGGATGTATAGCTGTATTTATAAACCTTGGGAGTTTGAGAGCTGGAGCCGCCCGAAAAATACAGCGTGCTTGTACCGTCAAGTCCCAAGCCCTGCATAGAGCCGTTGGGCAGGTCGCCGTTGTAGCTTATCTGCGCAAGCTGATTGCTGCCCATATTAGCCATGGAAACCGAGCCGGAGGATGCGGAAAGTGCGGCATTTATCTTGGAAAAGCTGTAACAGCACAGATACTGATAATATGAAGAGCCTTTTGCAAATTTAAGCCAAAACATTATGCGGTCGGAATTGGGCGAAACGCTGAATGCCAAACGAAAAATTCTGCCGCCGGAAACAAGGGCACTGCCGCTTGAGGAAGCATACAAGAAATTGGTAAGCTTCTTCTCGTCTGTTATCCTTGCACCCGTAGATACGGAAGCGTCGGGCGTGTAAATAAAACGGGATACGTTACGTGCCCAATAGGTTGAAGTGTACAGTTCATCGGTGGCGTCTGTAATGGTATTACCGTTAAGCCAGACGTACACCTGCCCTTGGTACTCGTAAACAGCCAAAGCCTCGCCATGACCGTAATCCTTTAATACCACATAATCAAGGCAGGTGGCGGTAAGACCGTCATCTGACACAAGGCAACGGGAAAGATACACGGAAGTGGTTACACGCTGGGTTGTAAAAACATACCTCTCTCCGCTTGGAGCGTTGTAAAAATAGAACTGCTGTACCGCCTTGTTAGTACCTAAATTCTTAAGGGTCATAACAGGGTTTGGTGTTTTGGTGTAAGAGGTATAGGCATGCACTTCTTGAAAATCAAAATAAAAAAGCGGCAAGCAAAATACCAAAGCAAGTATTAATGACAAAAAGCGTTTAAACATAACACGCACCTCCTTGTTGAATATTAACATATAATTATATTTTTTGCAATGATTTTTATGCAAAAATGTTGTGTTTGTTTCAAAAAAGTGGTAAAATATTAACAGAATTTATAATACGAGGTGGTTGTTTTGCGACTTTTTATTGCAATAGAGCTTGATGACACGGTCAAAAACGCCATAAAAGCGGCTGCTGACGCTCTTTCACTGTTTGGCAGCGGAAGCTTTTCCCCTAAAGACGCCTACCACATTACCTTAGCGTTTTTAGGAGAGAGGGAGAACGCAAGCACCGTAAAGGCTCTGATGGACAGGGTTGAGTTTTCGCCGTTTACCGTTAGCACAGCAAACCTAGGCAATTTCGGCAGCACCTACTTTGTCTCCGTAGAAGAAAGCCTGCCTCTGAAAGATTTGCAGGCGCAGCTTACGGAAGCGTTGAAAGCGGCAGATGTTTGGTTTGAAGAAAAGCCGTTTAAGCCTCACATAACCCTTGTACGCAGGTTTGAAAAACGAGGTGAGCCTTTCGTTTTTGTGCCCGAAGCCCAATTTAAAGTTAGGGAAATATCACTTATGGCAACGGTCGGTGCCGGAGTATACAAAACCCTTTATAAAAAAACGGGGAAAGTGCTGAAAAATGTCTGACATTTTTTAACAAACGCACTTGATATGATAACAAAAAGGTGATATACTTAAGCTATAAAGACGAAGGAGGAAAAGGTAATGGCAAAGAAAAAGCTTATACCTACTTGGGTAAAAATTGCAGCTGTGGCAGCTCTTTTCGTTCCCTATAAAATAGAAACCGAAAAAGACGAGGACAATAAACTTGTAAAGCTTTCAGCACAAAGCCTTGCTACACGTATAACCTACATCCCCGCCACAGAGGACAAGGAAAGCGACGTGTATGTTCAGATACCCGGCTTTAACGCTACGGACGATTTTGACTTTGAGGACGAAGAAGAGATAGACTACGACGGGCTTTTTGAAGAAGTAGCGGACGAGATAAACTGTACCCTTGACGGTCTTGAGACGGAAACGGACGACACTTTGTCCGATATTGAAAAAGAGTACTTAAACGAACTCGAATAAATTTTTAGGAGTGTCGATTCACGGCACTCCTTTTGCATTAAAGTCCGTTTTATTACCCTTATAATGCGCCATAATAAAACCACCGGAAGGACCAATACACTTTTAGGAGGTTTTATTATGATTTACAGCGTACTTACAGCTTTAGCGATGTTTTTGCTTACGGGCGAGCTTTGGGCAGGTGCTGCAGGCTTTTTCGCAGGGATAGTTGCCACAAGGTATCTGCGCAGCCGTGTGGGCGAAATTATAGAAAAACGGGGCGGTGTTGCAGACGCACGTGTTATAAAGCAAGTGTGTTATAACAACGAAGGCGAAAGGGCACTGCCCGAGGATAAGGAATACACGGTACTTGTCCGTTACCGCAACGGCGAAAGGTTTAAATACACCTTGCGCGGAGATGCGGCGCTGTTTAACAAATTGCGTCCGTATATAAGCAACTGATACTTGCAAAAAGGCTTTATGTGTGTTATTGTGAATGCATAGAGCCTTTATCTTTACAGAGAAGGAGGGATATTTGTGCCGAAGGAAAGCGGACACAAGAAACGCATACTGTATGTGCTTAAGTTTTTGGCAGAGCGCACAGACGACAATCACGGGCTTAGCGTGCAGAAGCTTTTGGAGCTGCTGGGTAGCGTTGACATCAACGCAGAACGCAAAACTTTATATGACGACATAGAACAGCTTAGAGACTTTGGCTATGACATCCGACTGGAAAAAGGCAAGGAGGGCGGCTACCGACTTGCAAGCCGAGAGTTTGAGCTGTCTGAGTTGGTTTTACTTACGGACGCAGTGCAAAGCTCCCGTTTTATAACAGAAAAGAAAAGCGCAGGACTTATTAAAAAGCTGGCGTCTCTTACCAGCGTACACGAGGGCAAAAGCCTTTCCCGTCAGGTACAGGTAAGCGGCAGGATAAAGAATATGAACGAGACCATATTCTACAGCGTGGACACTCTGCACAGCGCCATTGACGGCAACAAGCGCATAAGCTTTTACTATTTTGACCACAACCGCCTTAAGGAAAAGGTTTTCAGACACGACGGCAAGCTTTACACCGCAAGTCCCCTTTCCCTTTGCTGGGATAACGAATATTATTATCTGGTTGCCTACGACGAAGAGACAGAGAGTATACGCCACTACAGAGTGGACAAGATGTGGGAGATAAAGCTTTTGTACAAGGAGCGCACAGAAGTGGAAGGCTTTTCGCCTGCCGCATATACGGACAAGCTTTTCGGTATGTTCGGCGGCAAGGAAAGCTTTGTTACTCTTAAGTGCAAGGACCACTTGGCAGGCGTGATAATAGACCGTTTTGGCAAAAACATACCCTTCAGGCTTGGAGATGACGGATATTTTGAGCTTACGGCAAAGCTGGTGCTAAGCCCCGTGTTTTACGGGTGGGTAATGAGCTTTGGCGGCGATATTATAATAAAAAGCCCCACGGAAGCCATAGAACAGCTAAACAAAACGGCGGCAGCTGTTTTAGATACACACAAATAACGAGGAGGAAGATAATATGATAAGTTACAGACTTACGGAAAGCACCCTGCCCTACAAGGCACAGCTACAATATATGGCAGACCTTGGACTTTTCTCCCTTGCCGAGGACGGCATTATACTTGATATAGCGAAGGGTGAGCGTTTTGAGATAGCCCTGACCGAGAACACGGCAAGCGTTACCTACAAAGAAAAGGCAGATATATTCTGCGGTGCCTTTATGCTTGCAAGTAAAAATCAGGGCTTTAACGATGTGTTTGAAAACCGCTTTAAGTTGTGCGGCGCTATGCTTGACAACTCCAGAAATTCGGTTACCAACCTTAAACAGCTGAAAGAATATACGGCGTACAGCGCTGCCTTGGGACTTAACTGTCTGTTTCTTTACAACGAAGACACCTTTGAAATAGAGGGAGAACCCTATTTTGGCTATATGCGTGACAGGTATACCGCCGCAGAGATAAAGGAGATACACGACTTTGCGGCAGGCTTCGGCGTGGAGACCGTGCCCTGCATACAAACCCTTGCTCATCTTAATCAGGCACTGCGTTGGTATTGCTATGCGCCCATAACGGATATGGGTGACACCATGCTTGCCGACGAAGAAAAGACTTACGAGCTTATTGAAAAGATGATCGCCGCTTGGCGCTCGGTATGCAGTACGGAGCACATAAACATCGGCATGGATGAGGCGCATTTCCTCGGCAGAGGCAAGCACCTTGACAAGCACGGTGCAGAGGCTAAGTTTGATATTATGTGCCGCCACCTTAAACGGGTTGCGGATATATGCGAAAAGTACGGCTTTAAGC
>JAZSIW010000113.1:0-10090 GCA_045534025.1 Eubacteriales bacterium
AGGGTTCTTCGGAAGGTTCGTCTTCGGAAGGTTCGTCTCCGGAAACATCACCGGAGGGTTCGTCGTCGGAAACATCTACAGAGGGTTCATCGTCGGAAACGTCATCGGAAGAGGGGTCTTCTGCAAGTTCACCTGCTATATATGCGCAGGCGTACATCCATGCGGTTTCTTCCACAAGGTTTTCGGGTCTGGGGAACATACAGCTGCTGTTGTCGGCATCATACCAACCCTGGTTGGTACCATGGGTTTGGAAAATATGCAAAAGGTCATAGGTAAGGGGATATATGTTGTTATCTGCACAGTCAAGATACTCCTGCACAGCTTCGGTATAATCAACTCTGTTTATAAATGCGCCGTCATCGCCGAAGAAATAGTCTCTTATTGCGCCGGTTTGCAGAATAGTGAAAAAGCCGTAAGGCGCTTTGTTTAAGTCAACGTAAAGAATGGGACCGTCGGCGCTGTCCAAATGGTAAAAGCCGTCTGTGCCGCGCACTGCGCTGTGGCTTTCATAAACGCTTACATAGCTAAGGCTTTGGCCTTCCTCAAGCTCAAGAGAGAAAGCGGAGGGAGCTACGGTGTTTCGGTAAATTTCCCAATCGGTATATTCGGGGGTGGAAGGACCGTCTTCAGCATGTTCTATTTTTACGGTTGCGGTGCCGTTGTACTGTACACCGAAAAGGCAGGAGCTGCCTACACCGTCTTCGCTGACGGAAAAGGTAATAACGCCTTCTTCATTAACGCTGTCGTAGCAGGGGAAAAAGGGAGATCCCGTGAAATTGTGCAATACCGCACCGGTGGTTGCAAGGCTTATTGTGTAAGAGCCTGCCGCGTCGGGAGTAAAGCAATAGCCGGTAACGTCAACAGTGTCAAGAGGCGTTACTTCGTATGTGCCGGTTGCCGTAAAGGGAACTTCATCATAAAGATATTCATAGGTAACATCGTCGGCAAAGGCGCCAAGGCTTGCAAGTGACAAAGCGGTTGCCAAAGCCAAAAGTAAGGCGATAATTTTGGTTGTTTTCATAATTTGTTTGCTCCTTTTTAGTTTATATAAACATTTTAACATATTTACACGGTGTTTTCAATAGCTTTGTGTGGACAATTAGAGGAAAATATAGTATAATATCCCTGCGAAAGGAGTATAATATGAAGCTTAGCGTGAAAAAGTTTGAACAGCTAACCGCAGAGGAGCTGTATGATATAATAAAACTGCGCAACGCCGTCTTTGTGGTGGAGCAAAACTGCGTCTATCAGGACTTGGACGGCAAGGACAAAAACGCTTACCACGTTTATCTCAGCGACGAAGAGGGTATACAGGCGTATCTGCGGGTGCTTGACAGCGGCGTTTCCTACAAAGAACCCTCTCTTGGCAGGATAATCTCCGCCAAGCGCCGTATGGGGCTTGGCACCGCCGTGGTCAAGGCGGGCATTGACGTTGCAAAGGAAAAGTACGGTGCAACCCGTATCCGCATCAGCGCACAGGTGCAGGCTATGCCCTTTTACGAAAGCCTTGGATTTAAGGCGGTGTCCGAGGTTTACGACGAAGACGGAATACCCCACAGAGAGATGGTGCTTGCAATTAGTGAGTAGATAAATAGATTTTTAATAAAGTTAAAGGTGTATTTTTTAATAACAAAAGGCTTCGCGGTTTGTACCGCAAAGCCTTTCTTGCTTCATGAATACAGTAAATAACGGAGTCTATTTCTTCCCGAAAAGACCGCCAAGCTTGTCGCCGATGCTGTCAAAGGAGACCTTTGCCTTTATGCCGTCAACAATTTTCTCCACCTGGTCGTTGGGCAGGTCAACACCCACAAGCCCCTCAACCGTTTTTATGGGGTCCTTCTTAAAATTATCTGCAATTTTATCGTCGCTTTTAATCTTAGTAACAAGTTCATTAATCTTAGCTTTAATATCCATAGTGTATAACTCCTTTCGTTTTTGTCATTATAGCACAAGTTATAGGATTTTGCAAGAAAAACATAGCGTGAATACCAGCCATTAGTGATATTTCGTCTTCGACGGAGTGATATATTTTGCTGTGCAAAAAGTAATATTTAAACCTGCGGTTTCAGTGATACTATATTTGCCTTTCCAACTGCCCGAAGGGCAATATCACTCGGTTTTAACCGAATATCACTGCGAAGCAATATCGCTCGCCAAATGAAATGAGGCAAATATAACTGAAAAAAGCACTTGCGAAAGCAAGTGCTTTTTTCTGGCAGGGATAGCTGGGTTCGAACCAGCGAAATGACGGAGTCAAAGTCCGTTGCCTTACCGCTTGGCTATATCCCTACGACCTTTACTATTATATACACTTTTGCTCTGCTTGTCAAGGAAATTTTTAATTTGTTTTTCGCCATAGGGTGCTTTTTTTCACAGTCTCAGCATACTTTTTATTAAAAACCCTTTGGGAAAGGACTTATGTCTTATGAAAAAATGCCTTGCTGTTTTTATGTCGTTTTTGTTTTTACTGCATCCTTTTTCGGTCTGCGCCAACGAAAAGCCGCAGTTTTACCCTCCTGCATACGAGGTTTTTGAGGAGTGGACCCAATCCGCAAGCTTTACGGGTGATTTGGAGTGCAAAGCCTCCCTGCTTATGGAAGCGTCCACGGGGCGCATATTGTATCAAAGCAACGAGAATGAGGAACTGCCCATTGCCTCCGTTACCAAAATAATGTCCACCTTGCTTGTGTGCGAGGCCATAGACAAGGGCAAGATAAAGATAGACGATATGGTTACCGTAAGCGCCTATGCCGCCTCCATGGGCGGTTCGCAGGTGTATTTGGAGCCGGGCGAGCAAATGAGCGTGGACGAAATGCTTAAATGTCTTATCGTAGCCTCAGCCAACGATGCCGCCGTTGCCCTTGCAGAGCATATCTACGGCAGCGTGGAAAGTTTTGTGGCGGCGATGAACACCCGCGCTGAAGAGCTTGGTATGGAGCACACTCTTTTTGCCAATACCACGGGGCTTGACGAGGACGGCGGCGGCTACTCCTCTGCCCTTGACGTGGCGCTTATGACCCGTGAACTGCTTAAGCACCCCATTATATTTAACTACACCACTATTTGGATGGACACGGTACGTGACGGCGCCTTCGGGCTTAGCAATACCAACAGGCTTGTTCGCTTTTATCAGGGCGCAAACGGAATGAAGACGGGCTTTACCACCGAGGCGATGTATTGCGTTTCCGCCACGGCGCTTCGTGACGGAATGCAGCTTATTGCGGTGGTGTTGGGCAGTCCCAGCTCTGACAAGCGCTTTGCTTCCGCCAAGCAGATGCTGGATTTCGGCTTTGCCAACTACAGGGTAGTACAGCCCGAGGCGGTGGAGATACCGCCCCTTACCGTAAAAGGCGGCTGCGCGGAAAGCTTTACGGCAAGCTACATCGCCCCCTCTATATTGGCGGAGAAGGGCGGCGGCGAGATTGTGACCGAGACCCGAATAGAGGAGAACCTTAAAGCACCTATCGCCAAAGGGCAAAAGGTGGGCGAGGCCATATTCCTTTTGGAGGGGGAGGAACTGTGCCGTGCGGATATTAGGGCAGACAGCTCTGTGGAAAAGCTAACTTTTAACAAGTTTTTTAAGAAAATTTGGAAAAATATACTGTCTTTTGTATAATCGCTTGACAAATATAAAAACAAAGGTTATAATAACAGTTGTATTGTTATCTCTAAAAATAAGTTAGGTTAGGTAGTGCGAAATGTCTGTAAGACTTATCGACAAATACGCAGGTGAATTTATAGAAAAAGAAGCCCTTGCCGCAATGGAAGAGCGTCTTGTGAAAGCGGATGCCATGCTTAAGGCACGCTCTGCGGAAAATGATTATAAAGGCTGGTATGACCTGCCCCTTAATTATGACACCGAGGAGCTTGCGGCAATAGAGCGTGCGGCGGAAAAAATACGTACCGAAAGTGACGTGCTTATTGTTATAGGCATAGGCGGCTCTTATCTGGGCGCCCGCGCGGCTATCGAGTTTTTGCGTTCCCGTTACTACAACATACAGAAGAAGGACACGCCGGAGATTTATTTTGTGGGTAACTCCTTCTCAGGCGATGACCTTGATGATGTGCTTGCCCTTTGCGAGGGTAAGGAGGTTTCGGTTAACGTTATCTCCAAGTCGGGCACTACTACGGAAAGCTCTATTGCATTCCGTATGGTTCGCCACATGATGCTTAAGAAGTACACCAATTCCGAGATAAAGGAGAGGGTGTTTGTCACCACCGATAAGGAGCGTGGCGCACTTAAAGCCTTTGCGGACAGAGAAGGCTATAACACCTTTGTTATTCCCGATGATGTAGGCGGCAGGTTCTCTGTACTTACAGCTGTGGGGTTGCTCCCCATCGCTGTTTGCGGTGCGGACGTACGTGCCATCCTAAAGGGTGCGGCAAATATGCGCCACCGTATCGACGCAGAGGGTATGAAGAACGATGCGTATCGCTATGCGGTGCTTCGTAATCTGTTTTACGAGCAGGGCAAGTGTGTGGAGATTCTTGGCAGCTACGAGCCGTCTTTCCGTATGATGAACGAGTGGTGGAAGCAGCTGTTTGGCGAAAGCGAAGGCAAGGACGGCAAGGGTATCTTCCCCGCCTCCGTTATCTTTTCTTCGGATTTACATTCGCTGGGTCAGTATATTCAGGACGGTAAGCGGGTGCTGTTTGAGACGATAGTTAAGCAAAAGCAGGTGCGCAAGGATATGTTTATCCCCTCCAACGCTGTGGATATTGACGGGCTGGGATTTTTGTCCGGCGTTAAGATGTCCTCGGTTAATGACGAGGCGATGATAGGTACCCTGCTGGCGCACACCGCAGGCGGCGTACCCAACCTTATTGTAGAGTATGACAAGCGCGATGAGGAAAATTTGGGCGAGCTTATTTATTTCTTCTTTATCGCCTGTGCGGTATCGGGCTATATTCTGGGTGTTAACCCCTTCGACCAGCCCGGTGTTGAGGCTTACAAGCGTAATATGTACGCACTTTTGGGCAAGCCCGGCTATGAAGAACTTAAAGAAGAGCTTTTAACAAAAATTCACGCATTATAAAAGTTTAAGGAGAAGAAAATGGTAACACTTAAAGTTGGTCTTAAAGGAACAGGCAAAACAAAAATGTTGGTGGACGAGGTACACGAGGCGGCTAAGGCTTCCAAGGGCTTGGTTGTGTGCATAGAATACGGCGGAAAGCTTACCTATCACATCCGTACCTCCGCACGTCTTATAGATGCTAAGGATTATGATATAAAGGACGCTAACACCCTTTACGGTTTTGTTTGCGGTACCTTGGCTTGCAATTACGATATAACCGAAATATTTGTGGACAGCGCACTTAAAATCTGCGGTGACGATGTTGCCGCTTTTGAAGAGTTTATGTATAAGCTGGACGATATCTCCAAGAAGATGGGCGTTGACTGCTTTATCACCTCTTCCATTGCGGAAGAAAACCTTCCCGAGGGACTTAAAAAGTTTTTAGCGGTAGCAAAAGATGAAAAGAATTAAGGATATTGCCCTGTACGCTTCCCTGTGCTTCACCCTGCTTATGATGTTTGTGTGCGGGGTGTTCTCTGCAGCAAGCGCCACCCAAACGAAGGTAGAAACCGCTTTCAGCGCCAACAAGTTTGCGGATATCGCCTTTTTGCTGTTGGTTTACTCCGTTCTTGTGGGCTTCAGCTTTTTGATATTTGACATCAAGCCTTTAAACAAAGCCTTAAAGCGTGTGTTGCACGTGGGTCTTAACTTTGCTCTTTTAATAGCGGCTATGGTTATGTTGCCCAAGGCAGAGGGCGCCGATAATACTATGCTTATATTTGCCGCTTGCTTTGCCTTTATTGTGGTTTATTTCCTTGCCATGCTTATCAGCAAGGGCATAAACAAGCTTGGCGAGCTTATTGACAGCAGAAGTCAATAAAAACGTGACATATTAATAAACGGCAAGAGTTATGCGTTTGTATCTCTGCCGTTTTTTGTTATTTAATGCTATTGCGTCTGATTTGCGCTTTGCGGCGTACGTACAGTTGTTTCCACCGATGCGTGCGTCTCGGTGTGTAAGGTTGCGTGTTGTGTTGAGAAACATGGGCGCTTTGAAAACTGTAAAAACTTGTGTTCGGTCCAAACGGTGTTTTTGGTGCACACACAGCTAATAATTTATTTATTGGAGAAAAAAGCTATGAAGAGACTGATAACCCTTTTTCTGGCTGTAAGCCTTTGCTTGGGCTTGTGCTCGTTTAACGTTATGGGCACAGAATCCGATGCCGCGCTAAAGTCTGCGGTAAGCGCTTCGCCCGTTGTTATACCTCAAGAAGCAGACAGCGGCACCTGCGGAGACAACCTTGATTGGAGTTTTGATACAGAAACATGCAGGCTCGATATTACCGGCACAGGTAGCATGCATAGCGACCTCAGCGGAAATGCTGCTCCTTGGGATCGCTACAGAGAAAGTATCACGACTATAAGAATTGCAGACGGCGTTACTTCTATCGGCGACAATGCGTTTGCTTGGTGCGAAGCCCTTACAAGCATTACCATCCCCGATAGCGTTACTTCCATTGGTGAGCAGGCGTTTTATTATTGTACTGCTCTTGAAAGCGTCACCATTCCTGCCGGAGTTACTTCCATCAAAGAGCAGACGTTTTATGGCTGTACTGCTCTTAAGAGTGTCACCATTCCTGACGGGGTTACTTCCATTGGTGAGCAGGCGTTTGCTTGGTGCGAAGCCCTTACAAGCATTACCATCCCCGATAGCGTTACTTCCATTGGTGACTGTGCGTTTAGCGACTGTGATTCCCTCACAACCATCACCATCCCCAAAAACGTTACTTCTATTGGTGACGACGTGTTCGGTTGGTGTGTTTTGCTTAAAAGCATCGTTGTGGATCCGCATAACAAATACTACAGCTCGGTAGACGGAGTGTTGTTTAATAAAGATAAGACCACGATAAAACGCTATCCTATAGGCAAAACTGCAATCAGCTACGTTATCCCCGACAGCGTTGTTTATATAGAGCAGTATGCGTTTAGCGACTGTGATTTCCTCACAACCATCACCATCCCCGACAGCGTGAAAAGCATCAGCGACTATGCGTTTTACGGTTGCAGCTTTCTAACAAGTATAACTATCCCCGGCAACGTTGTTTCTATAGGGGAATGTGCGTTTAGAGAGTGCGATGCTCTTGCAGGCGTTACTATCGGAAACGGCGTTGCTTATATTGGTGAGCAGGCGTTTTGTTGTTGTACTGCTCTTGAAAGCATCACCATCCCGGATAGCGCTGTCTACATAGGAAACGAGGCGTTCTATAATACCGGGTACTACAACGATGAAAGCAATTGGGAAGATGGAGCGCTTTATATAGGCAATCACTTAATAGGTGCAAATGAGGATATAAACGGCGATTACGCAATAAAGGAGGGAACGCGCACTATCGGCGATCGCGTGTTTTACAACAACTCGTCCCTTACAGGTGTTACCATCCCGGATAGCGTTGTCTACATAGGAAACGAGGCGTTCTATAATACCGGGTACTACAACGATGAAAGCAATTGGAAAGACGGCGTGCTTTATATAGACAAGCATTTAATAAAGGCAAGGGATGATATAAGAGGAAGCTACTCAATAAAGGAAGGGACGCTTACCATTGGTGAAAACGCGTTTTACGGTTGCTCTTCCCTAAAAAGCATCACTATCCCCGATAGCGTAATTTCTATAGGGATAATGGCGTTTTGCGATTGTTCGTCTTTTAAAAGTGTAACCATTCCCGATGGTGTCAAATATATTGGAGATTATGCGTTTGACGGTTGTTACCTCCATGAAATATTTGTTATCCCTAACGGTATTATATTGTTTGGTACACGGGTAATTACGGATACGGCTGTATATTATTACGGTACCGAAGATGAATGGAATGCTAAAAAAATGGTAGAAAACACAGGTGTAAACTTTGCAATAATAGAGGGCACCTGCGGCGACAATCTTAATTGGACACTTGATATCGTAACGGGCAATCTTGATATAGTTGGAACGGGAGATATGTATGACCACTTTTCATTTTTTGAAAATAAACACTTTAAGGATGAGTTTCGTTCAGACATTCTCACTGTAACTATGTCAGATGGTGTTACCTCCGTTGGTGACAATGCATTTTACGGCTGTGCTTCCCTTACAAGTATTACTATACCCGATGGTGTTACTTCTATTGGGGTTAGTGCGTTTGACGGCTGTGCCTCCCTTGCGAGTATTACTATACCCGATAGCGTTACTTCCATTGGTGACAGTGCGTTTGACGGCTGTACAGCGCTTGAGAATATAAATATTTCGGATAGCGTTACTATTATCGGGGTTTGTGTGTTTGAAGGCTGCACATCCCTTAAAAACATAATTGTTCCCGATGGCGTTGCTTCCATTGGTGACTGGGCGTTTAACGGCTGTGCTTCCCTTACAAGTGTTATTCTACCCGATAGTGTTACTTCTATAGGGGTTTATGCATTCTATGACACTGCATATTACAACGATGTAAGCAATTGGGAATGCGGAGTGCTTTATATAGGAAATCATTTGATAAAGGCAAGCGCAGATATAAGAGGCAGTATAAAAATAAAGGCAGGAACACTTACCGTTAACGACTATGCTTTTTCCGATTGCTTTTCCCTTAAGAGTATAATTATTCCCGACGGCGTTACTTCTATAGGACAACATGCGTTTTACGATTGCTCTTCTCTTGAAACCATCGTCATACCTGATAGCGTTACTTCTATTGGGGACTCTGCGTTCAGCTGTTGTTATGGCATAAAAAAAGTATATTATAGCGGCACAAAGGAACAGTGGCAGGCCATTACTGTAGGTTATAACAACGAGGAATTAATAAGAGCAAACATCGTGTTCAATTATGTACCCGAAGAGGAACCTGATATTCAGATAGACGAATCGGCAAACATTGATGACTTCACCGCAGGCTATAACGTCGTTACAGATGGCAGACTTACTGTAGATATAGATGGAGAAGGTATCGAAGAAGGCGACAAGCTTACCGACAGTGCATACCGAGGCGATGGCGTACACGGTTGGGATGACGACGATCTTGCTGTCGAAGTTGTGGGCGCAGGATTTGCCGTAAGATATAGCTTTAGCTTTGATACAAACATCGACGTGGCAACTATAGTTTTTCGTAACGTGTATATCTCCGAAAACACAGGGTTTGGAACGCTTTATCTCGAAGCGGAAACGGGCGCCGGAATTATGCCCTTAAGTCTTGAAAACGGCGTGGAGCTGACAAACGTGCGTTATATCCCCGTAGAGGGTACTGACAACTACTACAACGTAGTAGCAGAGGTAGCGGTGAGCGATGTAACCGAGCTAACCCTTACCTTGGTAACAGGGAAAATATACTGCCTGTTTGACGAGATAGAACTGTATGCACCTGTGGTAAACGTGTTGTATGGCGACGTTAGCGGAGACGGTGTAATCAACAGCCTTGATGCGGCACTGGTGCTTAAACATGACGCGTGCCTAATTTCTCTTGATGGCGACGCTTTTGTTGCGGCAGACGTTAACGGCGACGGTGTAATCAACAGCCTTGATGCGGCACAGATACTTAAGTATGACGCAAAGCTTATTACCGAGTTTTAAGGCAGAAACATCGATTTTATATTTGCGTAAGAGTAATCATTCTATGAAGCCTATCGGTTTCATTGGAAACTTGCCAGTAAAAAGGCAGTTCGAAGATTACCAGACGGCGGCATGCGGTCCGCCCAGGCCCAGAGCACAAAAAAGATGATATACAGAAAGCATAAAGTTGAAAATTCGGGGGAAAACTTTCCCCGAATTTTCTGCATAATATTATGTTTTCGTTCAAAACGAACCTCGGCTCACAGTACTTAGTACAGTTCTCGCCTCGGTTCGTCTTGTCTGCGCTCTTTCTCAGCAGTCTGCCAAGCTGATGACAAGTTTGTCATCAGCTTGAGGCTTTTCGACAATTGTCGAAAAGCCTTTCTTTTTTATTTGACATCACATACGGTATATAAGCTTAAAACAATAATCGCATTCCGCACACCCATAGCTCCCGCGGACATGCGCCGCAGAAAACATACCTAAGTTTCCGCTAGCGCTGAAA
>JAZSIW010000056.1:0-21804 GCA_045534025.1 Eubacteriales bacterium
TTTTTCGTGTTCTGTGCTTTTGTCAGTGGTCTGAAAGGGTTTGGCGTACAGCCAAACCCTTTTTGTCTATTGTTTTATGTTTACCCTTTGGTACAGATAATAGGTGTGATCTTCGCCTTGGAAATAATGCACGGCGGTATCTACACAAACGTAGGGAATTTCCTCCTCAAAATCCTCTTCCAAGGGTTTATCCCAACACACAACAAAGTCGGTTTTGCCCTGCAGAATGCTGTTTACGGTCTCTGCGGTTTTTTCGTCGCTTTCAAAGTTAAGCTTGCAAAAATACTTGTTGGTGGGAACGATATCTGCCGCAAAGTAAAAGCCGCCGTCCAAAAATCCGTAGTTGAACAGAGTAGGGTCGTCCATCTTGTTTATGGTTTCTGCAAATTTATACTGGGGCATATCGCTTTTTTCGTATCTTATAAGGTAGGTGTTACCGCTAAGCAAATAAGATACAATGGGAAGCGTCACCAACACAGCCGCAAAGGTTTTGGCTTTAAGCGCTCCTTTTTTGATTAACCACTCAGCCACCGCATACAAGCCGAATATGGCAAATACGCAAAGGGGCAGACCGTAATATTTGTAGTTAACCCCGCCGAAGTATATAAAGAATGCGCTGAAGCCCGCCAAAAAAGCAAGCAATTTCGCTTCCTGCTTTTTGGTGTAGAACATCCAAGCAATGCCTAACACCGCAAAAACGGAGTAGGGAACATTCAGTGCCAAGGTAACTACGGTATATACCAAGGTAAGAACAAGCTTTACAAGGATAAACCTGTCGTCGGAGTACACAAAAATATTGTTGTAAAAATAGCCCTGCCACAGGTATTCAAGTCCGTTTTCAGCTATAAAATACGCGGCAACAGGCACGGACACCAGCGCAAACCCCAAAAAGTTAAGGGCGCAGATCTTGCCTATATCGCCGTATTTTTTTTGCTTTATAAGGCGGTAAAATATATAAACGAATCCGCCTGCAAACAGCCCAAGTACGGTGTACTTTATCCAAAAAACATAGCCTATGGCAAGTCCGCTTGCAATGTGCATTTTTTTGCTTACGGCAAGCCCCTTTTCCATACGCAAAAACAGGTACATACCGTAGGTAAGACAAAACAGAGAAAGCTCCTCCACACTGCCGCCGTGGTAAAAGGCAATTGAAAGGCTTACCGCACAGGCAAGAAAGGGTAAAAGCCCTATATGTAAAAGCTTTTTATCCGTATAAAGCCGCAGGCACTTGTTTGCGGTATACAAAAATGCGCTAAAGCTTAAAAGCTCTATTATATAAGCACCGAAAAAGGAATCAGGCGATATTCTATAAGCCAAGGCGTACAAAAAGTACAACACAGGGCCTTTTTGCTCAAAAATATCTCTGTAAAGCAGCTTGCCCTTGCTTATGGCTTTGCCTACGGTGAAAAAGCAATTTGCGTCACCCCAGTCGTTCATGGGGTATAAAAAGCTGTTTTTACTGCAAATAGTAATAAATACCGACGCCGTAAGCAGGCAGGTAAGCAATACGCTTATCTCTAGCCGCAGCCTTTTTAATCTGTTGCCGTCCATTATTCAATGCCGTACAAAAGCTGAGAGTAGGAGGGGTAGGGCCAAGCAGATCTGTCGGTAATGGTTTCCGCCTCATCAACCGCACTGCGAAGTGCGTTCATAACGGGGATAACCTTGTCCCTGTAATATTCCGCCGCCGTTTGTCTGTCTGAAATTTGCTTGACGCTTGCAAGCTCAGCTTCCAAGGCTTTTCCGCTTGCGGAAATAAGCCCCAAGAGGTCGCACAGCCTTTTAAGTATATCTTTTTCGTAATCAACGCACAGACCTGAATCTACGGCAAGTTTTGCGCTAAACCCGTCAGCAAGCTTTCTTGTGTAGGCGCTTATTGCAGGCAATATGTCTTTGTTGACCATATCCAGCATGGTACGCCCTTCAATGCGCATTACCTTACAGTAGTTGCTTACAAGTATCTCGTAGCGAGAGTATATCTCCGTTTCGGAGAAAACACCGTGTTTCCCGAAAAGTTCTATATTATTGGGGTCAAGGTAGCAAAGCAATGCTTCGGGGGTGCTGGGCAGATTAAGAAGACCTCTGTTTTCGGTAGCTTCCTTAACCCATGCATCGTCATAGCCGTTGCCGTTGAATATTATACGCTTGTGTTCTTTTACGGTTTCCTTTATCAAATTGTGCAGCTCTGTTTCAAAGTCCTCCGCCTGCTCCAAGCGGGAAGCAAAGCGGGAAAGCACGTCAGCCACAGCTGTGTTAAGCACTATGTTGGGGCCTGCCACGGAAAGGCTGCTGCCGGGCATACGGAACTCGAACTTATTACCCGTAAAAGCAAAGGGAGAAGTTCTGTTTCTGTCAGTGGTATCTTTGGGGAAACGGGGCAGGACGTGAACACCTATCTTCATCTGCACCTTTTCCCTTGCGTCGTATGCCTTATCCTGTTCTATACTGTCAAGCAATGCTGTAAGCTCGTCACCCAAAAACATGGATATAACCGCAGGGGGCGCTTCGTGAGAGCCTAATCTGTGGTCGTTGCCTGCGGTGGCAACGGAAAGTCTCAGCATACCCTGATACTCATCAACCGCCTTTATTACCGCACAAAGGAATAAAAGAAACTGTGCGTTTTCGTGGGGGGTATCGCCGGGCTCCAAGAGGTTAACTCCGTCGCTGGTGGAGATGGACCAATTGTTGTGCTTGCCCGAGCCGTTAACGCCCTCAAAAGGCTTTTCGTGCAGCAAGCAAACCAAGCCGTGCCGTGCTGCAATACGCTTCATTATCTCCATGGTAAGCTGGTTGTGGTCGGTGGCTATATTGGTGGTAGTAAAGATGGGCGCAAGCTCGTACTGCGCAGGCGCACCTTCGTTATGGCGCGTTTTTGCCAGCACGCCAAGTCGCCAAAGCTCCCTATCCAGCTCCTTCATAAACGCAACAACTCTTGTGGGTATAGTGCCGAAGTAATGGTCGTCAAGCTCTTGACCCTTGGGGGGCTTTGCACCGAAAAGTGTTCTGCCGGTAAACAGCAGGTCGGGGCGCTTTTCATAAAGCGCTCTGTCTATAAGAAAATACTCCTGTTCAGGGCCTACGGTAGTCTTAACAGATGTAACTGTGGTGTTGCCAAACAGTCTCAGCACACGCATAGTCTGTTTGTTTATTGCTTCCATAGATCTAAGCAATGGGGTTTTTTTATCCAAAGCCTCGCCCCCGTAGGAGCAAAAGGCGGTTGGTATGCAAAGGGTGCTGTCTTTAATAAAGGCAAAGGAGGTGGGGTCCCAAGCGGTATAGCCACGGGCTTCAAAAGTGGCACGCAGGCCGCCGGAAGGGAAGGAGGATGCATCAGGCTCACCCCTTACTAGTTCCTTGCCTGAAAAATCCATAATAACTCCGCCGTCTTTGGCAGGGGTAATAAAGCTGTCGTGCTTTTCTGCGGTAATGCCCGTCATAGGTTGAAACCAATGGGTATAATGGGTTGCGCCCTTTTCAACAGCCCAATCACGCATCGCCTTTGCCACGATGTCAGCTAATGCGCTGTCAAGACGCTTGCCGTCACCCATTGCCTTCTTCATCGCCTTAAATGCTTCTGCGGGCAGGCGCTCTTCCATAACCGCCTCGTTAAAAACCAGCTCTCCAAATAAAGAAGGTACGTTTTTTATCATAGCCACAGCTCCTCACTTTCCTTTTTGTAATGTCGCCTTAAGTATTAAGGGGCAATACTACACCACTATAATATATAATCGTAAAAATTATACTCTAATGCGCATCCTTTGTCAACCTTTTTTCTTTATGCATTGACATTAAGGTTTCGTAATGATATACTGTTGTAGTAGACTAAAATGTATAAAAGGGGCGATATGTGTGGCTAAAAGAATTATGTCTCTTGTCTTTTCTGCGCTTATGTTATTATCCGCATTAAGCATTACGACAAACGCTGCAGAAAAAAAGCTTAAGACGTCTTTTGTTTCCTCTCTTAATTTCGGCTATGGCGATGACGAGGTTTTGCGTGCCGTTATAGTATTTGAAGGGGAAAGCGACATAGCTTTTAATCAAAAGGGTACGTCGCCCGCAATAAAGGCGGCAAAAAAGCTTAATGCCCAAAACCGCACAAGGCTTACCAAGGCAATAACGGACAATTACGGTGCAACGCTTGCCTTCAGGTACGGTGCCCTTATTAACGGCATCGCTGTGGACGCTGCCTACGGTCAGCTTAAGGTGATAGAAAAGCTGGACGGTGTGGCAAGGGTATATATTGCCAACAGATATTCTGCCCCTGTGGCAGAGTCGGGAATCAGCCCCTCCTCGGTTAGCGCAGGTAAAACCCTTGGCTTTACGGAAGCCACAAGTGGAGGCAGCGGCACGGTTATCGCTGTGCTTGATACAGGATTGAATGTTAACCATTCTGCGTTTTCCTCTGCTTATATTTCAGAAAACACCGCACTTGACCAACAAACCGTAAACTCCATTAAGTCTGCCAACGGCTTGCCCGGCGTATATCACAGCAAAAAAATACCCTATGTGTACGATTATGCAGGTGAAGACCTTAATGTTTACTCTTCCGATTCTCACGGTAATGCTGTGGCAAGTATCGCCGCAGGCAACGATGGCGATGGTTTTGTGGGTATAGCTCCCGATGCGCAGATACTTGGTATGAAGATCTTTGCCGATAACGGCTATACAGACTCTTCCATATATTTTGCGGCAATGGAAGATGCATATATTTTGGGCGCGGATGTTATAAACCTTTCTTTAGGCTCTCAAAACGGTTTTTCCTACGATTACGAGTTGGAAACCGAGCTTTACGGTGATATTTTCGGTCGTCTTAAAGAAGCAGGCGTGTTTGTTTGCTGCGCGGCCGGTAATGAGTATTCACAGGGCTACAGGGATTATGCGTACAATAAATATTCTTCCGAATACTATAAAGACGGAGTTACGGCGGATTATGCGGACTACGGCGTAATAGGCAATCCTGCAAGTTATGCCGGCGCCATTGCCGTTGCCAGCGGTGATAACTCAAGCTATTCCGCATACACAATAAGCGTGGGCGGCAAGGAGATAGAGTATGCCGATGCTACCGAAGGCTCTTTCCTGTACAGCTTCGGCGGTCAAAGTCTGTCTTATGTAATGGTTCCCTCCGTGGGCGCACCCGAGGATTATGCGGGTTTAGACGTAAACGGAAAGGTTGCCGTTGTATCAAGGGGCCGGATTACCTTTGAAGAAAAATGCAATGCAGCAGCTGCTGCAGGGGCAGTAGCCATGGTGTGTTACAACAACGAAAGCGGAATTGTTTATATGGAGATTGAAAATCCGGCAATTCCCTGTGTATCCGTTGCCAGTACCGCCTACGAGCTTCTTTCGGCAAACAGTAGTTTTAGCGTAAATCTTGAACCTTCTGCAATACACAGCCCTTACGGGGTTCAAATATCAGATTTTTCCAGCTGGGGTGTAACACCTGACCTTAAGCTTAAGCCCGAAATAACGGGCATAGGCGGCAACGTGCGTTGCGCAAGCAACAGCCCTTACGGTTATCAAACCATAAGCGGTACGTCTATGTCCACGCCTGTTATATCCGGCATATTTGCCTGTGCAAAAAGTTATGTAAAGGCTAATCACCCCGAATATAGCTCTCCTCAGCTTTATGAGCTTGTTTATGACAGCGTGCTTAGCAGTGCCGAGCTTTTGTATAACGGTCAAGGGTTGCCGTATTCTCCCCGTCAGCAAGGTGCGGGTATGCCCTTGTTTGCCAACTTTGCGTCAGCGGTAGCAGCTTTTGAAGAACCTATCGCCAATATCGGGCATGACCCGGAAAAGAATGGTGTTTATACCTTTACAACAAGGCTTAAAAATCTTTACGGCGGTTCTTTTGATTTTTCCGTTGGTGCTTCTTATATTTTGTGTGATGCGTATACAGAAAGTGACGGTGTGCTCTACAACAGCCTAAGCTCACACGCACTTCCTGCCGATATAAGCGTGACTCTTGGTGAGGGTAGTTTTACAGACGGTGTTTACACTGTTGCGGAGGGCAGTGAGGGTGTGGATCTTAGCTTTACCGTAACACTTGATGAGGAAGCGAAGGAATATCTTTCTGTTTACCCCAACGGCGCTTATGTGGAGGGTTATATCTTCCTTTCCTTAAACGGCGGCACGGCACACATTAAGCAAAGCTTTATGGGATTTTACGGTGATTGGACAGCGGCTCCCGTTTTTGAAACCTACGATTGGGGTGAGGTTTTGGATGCAAAGCTGGAGCTTAAAAACAACGGTGAAGAAGAGCCGGATTACAGAACACTTCTTGACACAAACGTGGGATATAACGAGGCTTATTTGTATGACGGTAATGAGGTGGTAGGCTTCCTTGGAGATAATCTTTACGGCTGGGTAAGCTTTGATTACGACCGTTTGGCTTTTTCTACCGCAGAAAAAACAGAAGGCAGCTTGTCAAACTCCTTCATTATCTATCCCTCGCTGTTAAGGAATGTCCGCCACATAATTATGACTGTATCCAATGCGGAAACAGGGGAAGTTTATTATGTTGACGACACGGAATATGCCATGAAGAATTATTTTGATTTGGATACCTACACTTTTATGCAGGGCACATATTTCACTTGGGACGGCTCTTATTACGGCGACGACGGTTTTGTATATGTACAGGACGGGACTAAATTGAAGGTAAGCTTCCAAACTCAAGTGGATTTCGAAGGGGCGGAACTTATTACTCAACGAGAGTATTACATTTATGTAGATAACAGCGCACCGCAGTTTGATTATTCTTGGGACAAAGAGAATAAGCTGCTTACCGTGCGTGCCGTGGATGAGCGTTATATATCAAATATTTTTGTTTATGACGACGGCGGTACAAATGTTATTGAGCGTGTGGATATAATTGATTCCGTGCCCGGTGAATACGGTCAGTGGACGGTGGACCTTTCCGATAAGCTCTATGGCTACAACGACGCTATCTATTTAGAGCTTCAGGATTACGCAGGTAATTACGAAAAGATTTTTGTGGATATAAGCGAGGACATAGGTACAACGCCTTCTGATGATTATTTAAAGGGCGATTTAAACCTTGACGGAATTGTTAACTCGTTGGATGCGGCCTATGTTCTTAAATATGACGCGGATCTTATTAATGATTTAAACGAGGTGCAGCTAAGTAACGGTGATATTAATACCGACGGAAATGTAGATAATTTGGATGCGGCACTGATTTTAAAATATGACGCCTTCGGCGTGTGGTACGCTTAAACAAACAAAGGTGCGGAGCTTTTATGCTTCCGCACCTTTGTTTTATGAGGTTCCCAAAAATTCGTCAGACTTTTTTGGCGATTTTATAAATTTTTCAATTCTTCGTATATCTTGCAAACGGGAAGCCCCAAAACGTTGAGATAATCACCCTCTATACGGCGCACAAAAATCCCTGCCTTTTCCTGAATCCCGTAGGCACCTGCTTTGTCCATGGGTTCACCGGTGGCTATGTACGCCTTTATTTCTGCCTCCTCCAATGGACGGAAGAAGACCTCGGTACACTCGTAGCCGCTTATTTGTCTTTCGCCGTATATTATGGCATAGCCCGTGTATACCTGATGGTTAGTGCCCGAAAGCCCTTTAAGCATACGAAACGCGTCCTCTTCATCCACAGGCTTGCCAAGCAGTTTGCCGCCGACGGCAACCAAGGTGTCTGCCGCAAGAATAACGCTGTCCGTAGCTTGTCGGCGCTCCTTAACCCACAGCGCTTTTCTAAGTGCAAGCTCTGTTACGGCGTCCTGCGGTGCGTAGTTTTCGACACCGTCCTCGTCGGCAAGAGAGCGGCATATCTCAAAATCAAATCCAAAGCTTTCAAGAAGCTCTCTGCGTCGGGGGGATGCACTTGCCAGAATTATATGTTTGTTGAACATAAGACGTACCTCTTTACTTTTTGTAATTGACAAATCCGTATATATTATAGTATAATATTCAGAAAAGATAAAGTGCTTTTTTAAAAAAGGTGGTTTTTATGAATATAGAAAAAATACGCAGTGCGAATCTTATAGTGGTTAAGGTGGGCACCTCCACTCTTACATATCCTTCGGGCTATATAAATATCCGTAGAATAGAAGGCTTGGTTAAGTGCCTTTCCGACCTGCAAAACAGTGGCAGGCGCATTGTTTTGGTTTCTTCCGGCGCAATAAGTTGCGGCGTGGGCAAGATAGGTCTGCGGCATGAAGGGCTTACAACCGAGGAAAAGCAGGCGGCGGCAGCAGTAGGCCAGTGCGAGCTTATTGATATGTATAACCGCCTTTTTGCGGACTATGGGCATAAGGTCGCACAGCTTCTTCTTACAAGGGACGTAACCGATGACGAGGTGCGCCGCCACCATGCTGAAAGTACGCTTCGCGTGCTTATTGACCTTGGCTGTATCCCCGTTATTAACGAAAACGACACTATCTCCTCGGATGAAATCCGCTACGGCGGTAACGATACCCTCGGTGCCGTAGTTGCTCTCCTTTGCAAGGCGGACCTTATAATAAACCTTACGGATATCGACGGCTTTTATAACGATAACCCTAAGACCAACCCCAACGCTATGCTTATCCCCTACGTTCCCAAGATAACCGAGGAGCTGGAGGCAAAGGCAGGCGGTGCAGGAACAGCAAGGGGGACGGGCGGTATGGCGGCAAAGCTTAAAGCCGCAAGGATGTGTACCGAAAACGGCATCCCTATGATTATTGCCAACGGCGGCAACCCCGATATTCTTTACGATATAATGGACGGCACCTTTAAAGGCACCCTGTTTGATACGGAGGAATAAGCTATGACAGATATATTGATGGAAAAATGTACTGCCGCAAAGGCGGCGTTCCCTATACTTGCTACTTCTAAGGGCGAGCAGCGCAACAAGGCAATAAGCCTTATGGCAGATGCCCTTGTAAGAGATAGTGCACTTATCCTTGAGGCAAACGCCAAAGACTTGGAAAACGCCAAGGCGGCAGGCATACGCACCACACTTATTGACAGGCTTGTGCTTACGGAAGCACGTATAAACGGCATAGCCGCATCTCTGCGCAAGGTTGCCGCACTGCCCGACCCCTTGGGCGGCGGCGAGGTTTGGGACAGACCCAACGGTATGCGCATTAAAAAGGTACGTGTGCCCATAGGACTTATTGCTATAATCTATGAAGCACGCCCCAACGTTACGGCAGATGCGGCGGCGCTGTGCGTAAAGTCGGGCAACGCCTGTGTGCTCCGTGGCGGTAAGGAAGCGGTGCTTTCAAGCATCGCCATAGTGAACTCCGTACGCAGTGCCCTTAAAGAGGCGGGTCTGCCCGAAGACTGCGTTCAGGTAGTTGAGGATACCACCCGTGAAAGCAGTAACCGTCTTATGACCCTTAACGGCGTTGTGGATTTGCTTATCCCCCGCGGCGGTCGCTCTCTTATCCGTGCCGTTGTGGATAACGCTACCGTGCCCGTTATCGAAACAGGCGCAGGCAACTGCCACGTGTATGTGGAAAAGCACGCCGATATAAATATGGCGCTGGAGCTGGTGTATAACTCCAAGACTTCTCGCCCTTCCGTATGCAACGCTACTGAGACCTTGCTTGTGGATAGCGCCATAGCGGCAGATTTTCTGCCTAAGATCAAGGCACGTATGCCCGAGGTAGAGCTTAGGGGGTGCGAAAAAACTCTTAAAATACTGCAAGATATTACACCTGCCACCGAAGAGGATTTTTATACCGAGTATAACGATTATATAATGGCGGTTAAGGTGGTAGAGGATATAGAGGAAGCCATATCTCACATAAATAAGCACAACACCAAGCACAGCGAGCTTATCGTTACCGACAGCGTAGCGGCGGCTGACCGCTTTACGGCGGCGGTGGATGCGGCGGCGGTCTACGTTAACGTGTCAACCCGCTTTACCGACGGTGAGGAGTTCGGCTTCGGTGCGGAGATAGGCATCTCCACCCAAAAATTCCACGCCAGAGGGCCTATGGGTCCCGAAGCCCTTACAACCTGTAAATACCTTATAAACGGCAACGGACAGATAAGGTAAATAAGTTAACAAAATCGTTAAAATAAAGGAGCAGGCACAACGCCTGCTCCTTTTTGCCGGTGTATGTTTTAAGACATGAACAAAGGGAGAAAAAACTCCAATATTTTCTGTGGACAGGTGCCGCAGAAAATATACAATAGTTTCCGCGAGTGCCGAGTACAAAGTGCGAGGCGCGAAGGCGCGAGCAAACGGAAATGGTGCTTTGTTTTTCTTGGGGTCCCCGTTGCGACCAAAGTGAGCAATGGGGTGTAATTTTATACTGCGAACATCTCGAATTTAAGAAAGTCCATATAATCCTTGCACTTAAAGCCAACGGTGTTATCGTCTATCTGATACGCACCGGGGTAGAAGGATGCACGATATGCGGACTGGTGGCGCTTAAAGGCTACCTCCACCTCAAACTCCTTGGGAAGCGCTATATGGCAGTCCTTAAGGTCGCCGCTGAGTGCCTTTTCTGCCGCTTCCTCCATAAGCTCGCAAGCTCTTTGGGGTTGGATGGACATAGAGCAGTTGCCCCTGCCCTCACTAACGGCAACGGTGGTAAGACCGCTTATATGCTCCTTAGCCGCAAGGCAAAGACCCTTGTCGCCGGTAAGCATTGCCACGGGAACACCGAAATACTCGGCAATATAAGAGTTCATAAGAAACTCGCTGGTGGTAAGCCCGTTTATCTTGTAGGAATAGATATTGCCCGTCATAGTGTGGGATAGGGGATTACTGCCCGTGCCTGCGGCGTTGTGATAGCCTGTAAATATAACCGCATCAAAGCTTTCGTCAATACCTGTCATCATAGAGAAGGGGTCACGGCTCCATGAACGGATAATCTTAACTTCCTTGGGAAGCTTATCGGGATAAAGGTTGCGCGCGCTGTCGTGGGCGTCCTTTATAACTATCTCGTCAAAGCCTGCCTTAAGAGCACCTCTGCAAACTGCGGCAACTTCTGCCGTCATCTGGTTACGAAAATAGTCACTGTAGGCGTTGCCTACCTCGGTTTCCTGCCAAGCAACTATGCCGCAAGTACCTTCGATGTCTGCACTTATAAAAAGCTTTTTCATTGACCGTAGCCCTCCTTGGTAAGTCTGTTATACTGAAGTTCAACCTGACTCATAAGGTAAACCCACATATCGCCGTCGTGTACAAAGCTGTCGCTTGCGCTGGAGTAACGCATCTGCATAGGGCAGTTCTTTTTGTCGGGTGCAAAGTCCCAATGCTGCTTAATGCCGTCCATACCGATGTCGTTTTCTATCATAAGCTTTGCCACAAGGTATGCAAGGTTCTTTATGGTAACGGTGTAGTCCTTAAGCCATTCCTCGTAAGCCTCGCCCTGATATACGTTGGGGAAGCCGTTAACGCAGGTTTCAATACCTATACCGTACTTGTTGCCTTCGCCGTGGGTGCCGTCGCTGGCATGCCAAGCGCTTTCGTTATCGGGCAGGTGGTGGTAAATTTCCTTGCTGTCTACGGTGTAATGCCAGGAAACGCTTCTGTCGGGCTGGTCTGCCAAGCCGTGCAGATAGGTTGCGTGTGCTGCGGCGGTAGAGCCGGGTGCGTAGTTGCCTGTGTTGTGGATAACAATGTACTTTTTCTTATCCACTACAATGCCGGGGCGTACTGCAGAGTCCTCTGCAATGATGTCTTCAATGATTTCGGGTGTGTTAAGTGCGCTGTCCACAATTATAACCTCCGTTAAAACTGATATATCCTCAAAGGCTTTTACGGTTCTTTCGCCTGTAAGAGGGTCAACAACCGTTATGCCTTCTTCGCTGTAGCCTGCGGCAATTAGATAAGTGTCGCCGTCCTTGATTATTATAGCTTGTCCCTTGTAAATGGCGGTCATAAGCTCGTTTACGCTGTAAGCGTCCACAAAGGCGTTAATGCCGTATTCGCAGGCGTAACGGGCAATCTTGGATGCACCTGCAACGTCGCCGCTGTCCTTGATGTAAGAAAGCGCCTTGTCGTAGTCGGGTGCTGTGGATAAGGCTTTTGCTATCAAAGCTTCAACCGCCGCAATACCGCTGTCGGTAAGCACTTCGCTTTCGCTTATGTCCACAAATACGTCAACAGCCTCTTCTGCGGTAGGAGCTTCTTCACTTGCGGTAGGTGTAAGAGCGGGTGTAAGGTTAAGGGCAGATACGGTGGGTGCTGTTTCGCCCTCACATTCAAGCTCCAGCATTACACGGAAGCTCTTTGCCTTGTAGCCGCTTTCGCTTTCTACCTTTGCAAGTCCTTCGCCCTCAACAAAGCCGTCCTTGTCGTAGCTGTCAATAAGAATCCAGGGGGTGCTTACGCCGTTTTCCGCCACGTAGGAGGCGTAAACCTTTATATTGCCGTCACCGACTTTGGCAACGGGCGTTACGTAAAGCCTTTCAAACTCGGTAAGACTTATTTCTTCGGTTATAAAATAGCCTGCGGTAAAGCCCTCTGCAAGGGTCAAAGTGCCGTCTTTAAGGGTTAATCCCTCCCAGATGCCGGAGAGGGTGTTTGCCGCAAAGTTTACGTTATAGTTGCTTAAATAGTTGATGTGCCACACCATAGAGCCGCTAACGCCGCCTTCACCCTCTGCGCTTAGCAAAAGCTTGTTGCTGTCGGGCATATCGGCATATAATTCGTCAACGCTTTTATCGTTTCCGTAAAAGCCGCTGTTTACCGCATGTTCGCATTCATTTATGGTTTCCAATACAAAGATGTGGTGGTCTTTGTATGCTCTTGCGGAAAGCTCGGACATGCTTGCCTTGGAAAATACGGAAACAGTGCTGTCGGTTTTTGCGTAATATACGGTATCGGTAACAAATGTACCTCTGATGTATTCGCCCTGCGGAGCAAAGAATCTGAAGCTGTTCGGCTCAAAAGCGTCTTCGCTGGTATCTAAGGCCTCATAAATGCAAACTTCGGTAACCGTCAAATACCCGACATCTCCCGTAAAGGCAAAACGAACATACCTTGCTTCGGAGGAATAGTCGAAGGATTTGGTGTAGCTTTGATATATGCCCGTATCTGCGTTTTTAACAACAATATTGCCGAAAACCTTCTTAAAACTTTCGCCGTTTGAGCTTGTGTAAAGCTCAAAATCTCCGCCGTTAAGTCCCTTGTGGTTGTTGCCGTTATAGGCAACCCCTTCCAAAGCAACACGGTCAAACTCTTTTACCTCGCCTAAATCCACGGTTATGTAGTGCTCTCTGCCACAGTTGCTTAAAACAATACCTATCTCACTTTCGGCAATCCCCTTACCGTCATCGTTAACACCGTCGGTAAGCTTAACTCCGTCATCTTTAAAGGAAGGGAACATGTAAGAAGGTTCACTTCCGTCTGCCAGCGTTACGGTATAGGGCTTGTTTGCAGCAAGATTGGGGGCAGTGGCTGTCTGCTCTCCGGGGGCGGGGAGCTTGCTGTTCATATAAACGTTGTCGCCGCTAAGCAACATTTTGTCGCTTTCGAATCCGTAAAGGGCGGCAAGAGTAGGGTAGATGTCGTAAACCGTGGCAAAGCTGTTTACCTTGCCTGCGGTAATCCCCTTGCCGTAAATTACAAAGGGAGTCTTATAAGCTTGGTCATAGCTGAAGCCGTTTTCAAACAGCCCGGGATATTCTTTTGCATAAACGGAAAATTTGCCGTCAAGCTTGGGTGCCGTACCGTAAATCACTACCGTAGGTGCTTTGTCGCCCAACGCCTCTATCTTTTTAAACATATCACCTATCAGGCTGTCAACATTTGCGGCACAGCAGATGTAGCTGTTAAGACTGCGGTTGCCTTCTATGGAAATACCGTCCGTAGATAGGGGGATATAGGGATATTCTATCCCATCGGCTTCGATAAAGATAAAATCCTTCTTTCCGTTTTCAGCGGAAAAGCCGAAGAATTCGGGAAGCAGTTCGCCTTCCGCCTTGGAAGATTTAAGCTCTTCCTCGGTATAGTCACTTATGTCTTTTTCGGGCAAACCGTAGATGTCGGTAAGTCCTTTATCTATGCCCAAAGCAGAAGCAAGCTCCTCTGAACAGCTTGTATCTTCACGGCCTGTACTGCCTGCATAAACATCATACCCGTTTTCCGCAAACAAATGTGCAAGGCTGTAATAGGTCGCATCGCTGTTCATCCCTTCAATAGGCGCGTACAATGAGGTTAACGCAGAAAAAACGCCTTCTTCATCGCCTTGCTGTGCGTAAAAATCCGTGTAGTACGCACCTTTATCGGCAAAAGCGGAAAGCGCGGGCATCACACCTGCGTCTAAAGCGAAGGAGGCGATGCTGTTTAACTGAATAACCACAACGTCACCTTCAAGAGTAGGCGCAGCCTCGTCAATATCATAGCCTTGGTTAAGCTTCTTGAAGTAGCCGTCCTCGGTTACATCATCGCTTTCTTCCGATGTGCTGTCTTCGGATAGATTGCTTTGCTCTGCCGTACTATCAGTGTTTTTCTTTTCTTCGTTTTTCTTACAGGCAACCGATAAAAGCATAAGGGCGGCCAGGAACAAAACCAAAAATCTTTTTGCGGCAATCTTCATAAACCTTTCCTCCTGTGTTTTGTTTTCTGTTTTTATTTTTCGGTAATCAGCAAAGCGGGACCCACAGATACGTTTGCGCCATACAAATTGTCACCGCAAAGCATGCCCGGCTTGTCTCCGTTGTCAAAACTGACGGCAACACTGCAACCGCTACCGATCAACAGGTTGCTAAGCTGACTCATATCAATGTTTTCGCCGTATACCACGCAAAGGGTCTTTCCGTCTGCGGAAAAGCCTGCCCCTGTGCGCATTTTTTTCTCTCCGTAAACAGAGCCTGCAACGGATACGGCTTTGCCGTTAAGAGCTATTATGTGCGAGGCAGATACCATCTCGGTAACCTTGTTGCGGTATATCTCGCCGTATTCTCCGTAGGTGCAGGCAAAGGGTTTGCCGTTTGTGTAAAGTCCAAAGAAAACGCTGCCGTCGTTGCCGCCGGTTTTGTACAAAACCTTGCCGTTGGTTATAACCATTCCCGTAGGCACTCCTGTTGCTCTGTCGGTTTCGTTGGCGGCTATGGCGGCAACCGTCTTAAAACCGTTCAGCTCAGAAAGTTGCTTCTGTCCGCCAAGGCTTTGCAATGTCCCGTCCGGTGCAAGGCCGTAGGGGGTAGAGGCTTTAATGCTGTACTTGTCAAGCTCGGCGGTAAGTATATACGCCTTGCTGTCGCCAAAGCCGATGCTTCTCAAGCTAAGTCCGTCGGCAAGCTTATCTGTTTTGTCATTGTCAAAGCTTTCGCTGATTAAAGCAAAGGCGGCTTTAGCATCTTCTTTGCTGACCTGGTCATACTGGGGAAGCTTGCCGCTTCCGTCCGCTTCCGAAACTATATCGGCGCCAAAATCAGGCAAAAATTCTGTGCTGCCGCCTTCCGTGCCGCTGTCGGCACCGATGTCCCCGCTATCGTCTTTTTTGCAGGCACAAAGCAGTATCAGCATCGCCGTCATAAGTATAAATATCGTTTTTTTCAAATTCATAATGCACAACAACCTTCTTACAATAAATTATTCGTATTCGCCCCAAAACAGGTCGGAATATTCAACAACGTCCGTATATTTTTTAAACCCTGCAGGTATATCAAAATACAAAACCGCATCTTCCGGGAACTCGCTTGTGAACACTTCGTAATCGGTAATTTCCACAATCTCATTAGTCAACGTGTTGTAGCGCTCGTATCCGGCAATGCTTTCGTCTTCGTTAAAGTAATAACGTATCCATTCCGTGTCGGTTACGGTAAAATCTTCGTAATCCAACTCATCCCCCAAAAATACATCCTTGCCCGTATCAGAGCAATGGGTATAATCGCCCACATACAAAATCTCGTCCGCAGTATAGGTTTCGGGCGCAAGTAAGGTATAGGTCTGCTCAGCAAAGTCTAAGCCGTAAAGCTGTTTGCCGTCGCTGTAATAGTACAAATCTTCGCCGTTAACCTCTTGGTGTAAGTATATTTTAGCTCCGTTAAAGGCGTACTCGATTACATGGGAGATATAACCGAAGTCCGAAAGAGTGTGTTGTCTGGTACGTATGTACAGATGGTACTTATCCACATTGTCAAATACATGGTACAGCTTTGTGTCTTTGTAAGGAATCTCCTTGTTTTCCTCGGGTCTGCTTTCCGCCTCATATCCCGGCTGTATGTCGGTAACCGACTCCGGCTCCTCTTTGCCTTCATTTCCGTTTGGGTCCGGGACAGAGCTATCCGTGGGTTTTTCTGCATCGGTTTCGTTTTCGTCTTTGCTTTCGGTCGAAGTAAGGGTACCTTCCGCGCCGTTGCTCTGTTTTCCGTTAACGCCTTTTACGATAAAGAAAACTGCCGCGACAGCAACAAGGATCCCCAAAACCAAAAGTACCTTTTTTTTGTTTTTATCAAGCTTAAAATTCATTAAAAACAACTCCTTAATTTATGTGCCTACATAATTTTAATATTATTTATAACTTTTGTCAATACACACGTCGTCAAAACTAATAGCATTTTGATTTTTGGACATACTTTATGTTGAACTTTTTGGCGTTAACGATAATAACAAACAAGAAAGCGGTCGTATATTGCAACAAAAAAACCAATTTTACCAAAACTTAAAAAAAGGACTTGACAAAGCAAACAACCGTGAGTATAATGTTTACAGAAATATTTTCTGATACAAGGAGAAAAAACATGAAAAAGCTTTTAGTTATGCTTCTGGCAGTGTCTATGGTTCTTACCATGGCATTCTCTTTCGCAGCTTGCGGTGGCGAAGAAGAAACCTCTTCTGAAGCTTCCTCCCAGGCTCCCGCTGACAGCAAGGGTGATGAACCTTCTGCTGATACCACCGATGATGCAGCTGATACTACTGAAGAAGAAACTTCCGATGTTGAATCTGCTGAATCCGTAGAATCTGCTGAATCCGCTGAATCTGCTGAATCCGCTGAATCCGCTGAATCCGCTGAATCTGCTGAATCTACCGAAGAAGCTCCCGTAGAATCTTCTGAAGCTCCCGTTGAATCTTCTGAAGCTCCCGTTGAATCTTCTGAAGCTCCCGTTGAATCTTCCGAAGCTCCCGTTGAATCTTCTGAATCTGCTGAGGAATCTGCCGATGCTCCCATTGAAGATCCTAACGGTGGTGAAGGACCTACCGGCAACGAAGGTGGTTCTCCCGTAGTAGTTCCCGCAGGCAAGACCAACTATGCTGCAGGCGCTCCCTACACACTTTCCAAGAACCTTATCGCTGCTAACTTCCCCGGCGACGCTGGCACTTACTTCCTCCCCGATGCTTCCGGTGCAACCACTTTCGAACTTTGGGGCGACGTAAACTGCACTAAGCTTACTGACGGTATCACCGCAGCAGGCGCAGACATGGGTCCTAACGGCTCTCTCGAAGGCGTTACCGTTGCTTTCGTTGGCACCAACGCAATTTATGAATACGTTATCGACCTTGGCGAAACCAAGTCCGATATCAACTCCGTAGTATTCTGCGGCGTTCGTGATGGCGTTGCTAACAAGAACAACCGTGGCTTTACCACTGCTACTACCATGATCTATGTTTCTGATACTCTCGGCGCATGGGGCCCCAAGCTCAACGCTACCTTCTCTTCTGAAGAGTTGGCAGACGCTCCCCTTATCAAGCATCAGGAACAGGAAGACAGTGAAAACGTAGAAAACTTCACCTACACCTTCACTCTCGATTCCGCAGCTACCGGCAGATATGTAAGAATTCTTGCTTCCTCTCCCGTGTACGTTCTTCAGTTTGACGAAATCATGGTTCTCAACTAATTTAAAATTAGTTAGTTAACTTAGAACTGATAAATCCCGACCTCAAAAGGGTCGGGATTTTTATTTGTGCTAAAAACTTCTGTTATTTGTGCCGTTCGTATGACTTGACAAGGCATCTTATCAGCTTTTGCTTTTTTCAAACATTGTACCGTTTTTTCAAATCTTATATAGCTTTTATAAGGGGAAATACGGAGTAAATAGAGAAGAATAAAACAAACTTTTAACAGAAGAATCGCCTTCCCGGGTTGAAATGGAAATATGCGGAAAGCCCGGACGCTTAGTTTTTCAAAACCGCTTAATATGCAACCGGTCAATCTCTTTTTGCCACAGTAGCAGCAGAAATCCGACCCTGAAAAGCAGGTTCGGATTTGCAATGCTTTGGCTTGGCAAAAAAATAATGCGCTTGCCGAAAACATTACACGGCAAGCGCATTTGATTATTCTGTTCTAAGTGCCACAACAGGGTCTTTTTTAGCGGCTATTCTGGATGGGATAAGTCCTGCAATGAAGGTGAGGAACATACTTATTGCAACAAGTATAAATCCTCCTGCTACGGGAAGCTTAGATATGTTTCCTATTTGCGCTATATTGTTAATGATGATATTGACGGGAATGTTAAGCAGGATTGTAACTGCTATACCCAAGGCGCCTGCCACAAAACCAACAATCAGCGTTTCGGCGTTGAAAACTCTTGCAATATCGCGTTTTGATGCGCCCATGGCACGAAGTATGCCTATTTCTTTTGTTCGCTCTAAAACGGAAATATAGGTTATTACGCCTATCATTATAGAGGAAACCACCAACGAGATGGAAACAAAGGCAATAAGCACATAAGATATGGCGTTAATTATGGTGCTTACAGAAGAAAGCATGGTGGCGAGCAGGTCGGAGTAGATAATGTCGTACTTATCCACCTTGCCTTCTTGTGCGGCGTTTGCTCTACTTAGTTTTCCCAATACGGTTTGAAGTTTTGTACGAAGGGTTGGCTCTATCTTATTCATAACGCCCAACCACGCCGTTTGGTCTTCACTTTGGCTTTCCATAAGGCTTATAATTTCGTTTCTGGGCTCTTCATCAAGCTGGGCTAAAATACCGTCTAATTCTTTTTGAAGCACCTCTGTGCTTTTTATATAAGCACTGAAACGTACTCTCCTGTCATTGTTGAAGCGTTCTATTTCTTCCTTGATCACGTCTTTAGCTTCGAAATCCACAGGGTAGATGTTTATGGATTTTGGAGTATCAAAGTCTACCGAGCCAAACAAGTCCAAATTGCTTTCGTATGTGGAATTGGATCTGCCCAGTTTTTCCAATACGGCTTGAAGTTCCGCCCAAAGCGCAGAATCTATCTTGCTCATAACGCCAAACCACGCCATCGGGTCTTCACTTTGGCTTTCTAAAAGGTTTATTACTTCATTTCTGGGCTCTTCATCAAGCTTAGCTAAAATAGCCTCTAATTCTTTTTGAAGCGCTTCTGCGCTTTCGTCGTTTGCCGTTGCAAAGGGTAAACCTGTTAAAATGTCAATATCGGGGTTGGCCACCTGCGCCTTTACAACGTCGCTTTCGTTAGTAGCGTTAATAATGTATTCTACCAAATCGTGAGAATATCCCAAAACGCCGGTCATAGACTGGGCAACGGAATCTTCTCTGGGACGGATTATACCGACAATTTCTATTTCCAAGCCTTCGTCTACCTTGTTTTTAAGGAATGTAAGGTCGCTGCTGTTATCAGACCATTTGCCATCCTTCTCTTCGTAAAGGGCGCTGTTAAGCACCAATTTGAATTTTGTGTTAAGCAAATCTTCAAATGTATAAGCGTTTCTTTCGTAATCAATTTTGCCGTTGTTTTCGGGATCTTTCACCTGCTCAAGCAGGCTGTTAAGCTCCTCACGGCTTTTAAGGTTCATACCAAACTCTACAAATTCGCTGATCTGATAATTCTCGGAGACACACAGAACAACCTGATTATGCTCTTTGGGCCAATGTCCCTGCAGCATTTCGTATTGGCTGTTAAGCAAGTCCGGGTTATCTATAAGCTCGCACCACATGTCCATGGAAAAGCTGTTTGCTACGCTTCCTATTGCACCGCCCATCATGCCTGACATAGAATTCATCATGTCGGTATAGCTCATGCCTATCATGGCTTCGTAGATGGTGTCAATAATTTCCACGGTGTCTGCCTTAACCGGGCCATCGGAGGTGTCGGCACAGTAGAAATTAAGGGTAAGCCCATAGCTGTATTGCACGGTTGCCACGTCTTCAATTTTGCTGGGAGCTATGGTATAGTTGGTTTTAACATCGGTACCTTCCAACGTTTTTTGCACATCTTCGGGGAAGGGAATAGCTTCACCTTCGATGAACGCTTTAAGCCCTCTAAGGTCGTTGTAGTGTATCTCGCTTTGTATGGCGTTGTACAAATCCGCAAAAGCGGTGCTGGAATAAACGGTATTGGGCTCACGCCGAAAATCTTCGTCCTGACCGTCGGAAAACATAACGTTCATTCCGTTGCTCATGGTGGTAGAGCTTATAGTTATAGGATAAGTAGAAAGCGTTTCAGTCTGTACACGGTTGATGTAGCCCTGAAAGCCGCTGGACATGGACAGAATAAGCGCAATGCCTATAATGCCTATACTGCCGGCAAAAGAGGTAAGGAACGTTCTGCCCTTCTTGGTAAACAAGTTATTAAGGGACAGTGTAAACGCCGTCTTTAAGGACATGGATTTTTTCTTCGCCTTTTTTACTTCGCCTGCTTTTGTCTTGCTTGTGGAATACTGTGCCAAATTACAGGGGTTGCTGTCTGAGATAACCGTGCCGTCAGAAAGCCTTATGATTCGGGTGGAGTATTCTTCTGCTAACTCTCCGTTATGAGTTACCATTATAACAAGGCGCTTTTTTGCTACTTCCGCAAGTATTTCCATGACTTGCTTGCTTGTTTCACTGTCAAGGGCGCCGGTAGGTTCGTCTGCCAAAATTATCTCCGGATCGTTTATAAGCGCACGTGCTATTGCTACACGTTGCATCTGGCCGCCGGAAAGCTGGTTGGGCTTCTTTTTAATCTCGGACCCTAAACCCACCTGTTCAAGAGCTTCCTTTGCTTTGCGACGGCGCTCTGCCTTGGAAACACCCGCAAGTGTCAGCGCCAGCTCTACATTGGACAAAATGGTTTGGTGGCCTATAAGGTTATAGCTTTGGAAAACAAAGCCAACCGAATGGTTGCGGTATGCGTCCCAATCGGATGCTTTAAAGTCCTTGGTACTTACGCCGTTAACCTCAATATCGCCGCTGTCGTACCTGTCAAGGCCGCCAATAATGTTAAGCATGGTGGTTTTACCACAGCCCGACGGACCTAATATGGACACAAATTCACCTTTTCTGAACTGCAGGTCAATGCCCTTAAGCGCTTCAACTTTGTTGTCGCCAACGGTATAGCTCTTTTTAATTGCAGTAAGTTTTACCATATTTTTCGCCTTTCATTGTATAGATACGTAATTATATTATTCTAATATAAATTCAACATTAACGTTAATTAAATAATCCTTGACAATCACGGTAAATATTGATAGAATTAACAGGTAAAAGGGGGTATGTACCTTGAAGAAAACAATCGCTTTTGTGCTTTCGCTTGTGTTTATACTTTGCGCTTGCCAAAAAGAAGAGGATAAAGAGAGCGCAAAGGAGGAAAGTGTGGACGTATTTGATTATATCGGCAGCCTTGACGAGGATATGGAGCAGTATATCATATTGGGTAATTATAAAGGAGTTTCCGTTGAAGAAATAACCGTTACCGATGCGGATGTGGAAAGCTATAAGGCGGAACTTAAAAAGGAGTACGCCTATTTTAAACCATTGGATAAGAAAAAGGTAGAAGTGGGCGACAATGTTAATATAAGCTACACGGCATACCTAAACGGCGTGACCTTTGAAGGCGGCAGTACCAACGCAAACCTTGTTGTGGGTGACGGCGACTTTTACTTCCCCGAGGTAGAACAGCATCTTGTAGGAAGTCGGATCGTAGCCATGTCGTTCTGTGGGCCAAGGAGTT
>JAZSIW010000112.1:0-5431 GCA_045534025.1 Eubacteriales bacterium
ACATGGCTACGATCCGACTTACTCCGCTGCTTGCTTCAACAAGCCGTACGGTGATATTCGGAAACTTCTCCCGTACCTTTTTTACAACATCCGATATCATATAAAAGCTTCTGAAAGGGGTTATGCCTATAATCAGCTCTCCCGATTCGCCGCTTTTGTAACGCTCCATAGATTTAAGCAGCTGTACCTCTTTATAAAGCAATTCCCTTGCCTCACGCACAAAGTGTTTGCCTGCTGCGGTAAGTTTTAACGGCATAGTGCTTCTGTCAAAAAGTTTAACGCCTAATTCTGCCTCTAAGCTAAGTATCTGTTTGCTAAGCGCGGGCTGTGTTATATTAAGCTTTTTTGCCACTTGAGAAAAACTGCATTCTTCTGCTAATAGCACAGCATATTGCAATTGACGTGTGTTCAAGCTTAAACACTCCTTATTTTAATAATACAAACAATGCTGCCGCAAGCTATGCAACAGCATTTTGTATCCGTTTATTTTTCCTTTTTTTCCTCAGTGTCGCCGCCGACAACATTTCTTACACGGAAGGGATGCAGGTTGCTTACGGTCATATAAATTCTGCCCACATACTCGCCTATAAGTCCAAGCGCCGCAAGTATCATACCGCCAAGTAACAGCGTAACGGAAATAATGGAGGCGTAGCCTGCCGCAATGTTGGGGTTAACAAGCTTGCGTATTATAATAATACCGCCAAGAATAAAGCCAAGCACTGCAACGGTACAACCTAAAATTGCAATAAGCCTTAAGGGCATAACGGAAAAGTTTGTAAAACCGTTTATCCACAGCTTCATCAGCTTTTTAAAAGAGTAATTGGATGTACCTTCCATGCGGGGACGGTGCTCCATCTCAATATCCGTAACCTTGTCCACCATGGTGTTAAGATAACCCATAACAGAGGGGAAGGGACTGTCATAATCCTTATAAGTATCTGCGGCAAAGCGGCTTATGGCGTAAAAGCTGGAAACGTGCACGCCCTTTTTTCTTGTACCGTTAAACTCAGATATCTTGGCGTTTATCTTACTTGTAAGCCGTTTAAAAAAGCTGTGCTTCTTTTGCTTAAAATAAGCATAAACAACATCATACCCCTCGTTTATCTTGTTAACAAGGGGAATAATTCCCTCTGCAGGGTGTTGTCCGTCGTCGTCCATAAACACAACCACGTCTCCCTTTGTGTAAGGGATGGCCGCAAGCTTTGCCGACGCCTGTCCAAAATTACGGGATAAGTTAACGCCTATTATCTTTTTGTCTTCTTCACAAAGCTTTTTTATAACTGAGAATGTATTGTCATGAGGGTAGTCGTTAACAAGAACAATCTGATAATCCATATCCGGCTGTGCGTTTATAACGCTGCGTATCTCGTCAACAACTGCGCCAATGGTTTTTGATGATTTGTAGCAGGGTATAGCTACGGAAACAAGCATAAAAACAGCTCCTTACAGCGATTTACATTATTATACTCCTAATTTTTTAAAAAATCAACAGTTTTTGCCTTTTATTTGCTATTGTTTGTCATGCCGCCTCTTGCATTTTCTGTCTTTCCGTGTTATCATTAAAATACTGTTTAAGTTAAGGAGATTTTGTCATGAGTATAAAAGGTAAAAAGCTTTTGGTGCTGGGCGGCGGCACAGCCACTCTTGACCTTGTAAAAAACGCCAAGGAGATGGGCGTTTATACCGTAGTGACTGATAATTTGCAGGGTGGTGTGGCAAAAGAGATTGCAGATGAGGTTGCGGATGTCAGCACTACCGACATAGAGGCGCTGGCGGCACTTATAAAAGAAAAGCAGATAGACGGTGCATTCTGCGGCCCCAGCGAATTTAATATCAGAAACCTTATACGCCTTTGCGAAAAAACCGGGCTTCCTTGTTATACCGATATGCAGGGCTGGGACCGTTGCGCAAACAAGGACGAGTTTAAGCAATTTTGCATAGATAACGGTGTAGATTGCCCTAAAAAATTTGAGGTTGACGAAAATTCTACGGAAGAGGAGCTTGACGCGGTTGATTATCCCGTAATAGTTAAACCCGTTGACGGTTCCAGCTCTAACGGCATATCCGTAAGCTTTGATAAAAGCACCATTAGAGAGGCTTGCCGTTTTGCAATGAGCTATTCCAAATGCGGCAGAATAGTTGTGGAAAAATATATAGAAAACGGCGGTGCGCTTTTTGGTGCACGTTATATTCTGCGTAACGGCGAGGCGTACCCTTATCTGCTTATGGATACCTATATTGCCGGCGGCGGCAGCCTTATAAGCCACTTTACTTACACACCTTCCAGATATGCGGATTACTATATGAATAATATGGACGCAAATGTCCGCGCCATGCTTAAAAATATGGGGCTTAAGAACGGTGTTGCCTTTTTCCAGGCGCTGCCCTATAACGGTAAGATATATTTCCATGAGATGGGCTATCGCCTAAGCGGCGGTATGCTGTTTAAGCTTACCTATCCTCTTATGGGCGTTAACGATATGAAAATGATGATACGTTGCGCTTTGGGCGAGGATATGTGTACGGAAGAAGAGCTTGAAAAGCTGGACGTTAAGCAAAACCACAAGGTGGGTGCACAGCTTAATGTTCCCCTCCGTGTAGGTGAGATTGGTGATATTCAAGGCTTGGAGCCTCTTAAGGCGATGCCCTGTGTAAAGGACTTTATACAATATTACAATGTCGGCGACAGTATTTTGCCCAAGAATATCGGTACACTCGGTCAGCATTTCGGCAGATTTACGCTGATTGCGGACAGTCGCGAGGAAATTGAAGCGGCAGTCAGCAGAGTTAATGCAGAGCTTGTTATAAGCGACACCAACGGCAATAAGATGAACGAAATGCTTTTTGACCTTAACAGAACAAAATAGATTATTGCGGGGAGACTGCTCCCCGCAATTTTTTTCGTGGTGATTTGTAAAAAACTAAAAATAACTCTTGACAAACAGAGAAGGTATGTGTATAATTATAACCAATAAGTAATTAAGTACATTACTTATAAGTAATAAACTTTTGTTGGGAGGAAAACGCTTATGCCTAAAGAACTATGGTATCTTATAGCGGTTTTTGCCGTTGCCATAATCGGCTTTATGGTAATTAAGCGCCCGCTTTATGAGTGCATGCTTTACTCATTTGTAGTATTGGTTGCAATTACAGGCACTTGGGAGAATGTGGGCAGCTATATTCTTGACGCTTTGCAGGATTCATCGCTTTACGTTATTTTTGTGTTTATTATCTCTGCGGCGTTGTTGTCTAAAACTTCGGTTATAGATGATTGCGTAAAAATTATTCTGGCAGTATTCGGCAGGATAAGGGGCGGTGCAGGCTTCGTTGCTATTATCGGCAGCTCTTATATGGGCTCCCTTTCCGGTTCCGGTCCCGGCAACGTTGCAACCACGGGCGTTTTTACAATTCCCGCTATGATAGGCTCCGGCTATCCCCCTCATTTGGCGGCAAATGTGGAAGCTCATGCCAGCACCATGGGTAATATGATACCTCCCGCAGGTATGATAGCAACTGCTTTTGCAATCCTTAATAAAATGTATCCCGGTAAGTATACTCTTTCCCAGTATTGGTTGTTGCTTTGGGGAATAGCTCTTTGGTTTGTTGTTCAGCGCATAGTTACACTTTATGCAATGTGCCGCTACTATAAGGTAGAGGCTATGAAAAAACAAGACCTGCCCAATCTTCGCCAAACACTGAAAAGCGGTTGGAAGGCGATCTTTCTTCCCATAATCGTTTTTGTGCCTTTCCTTTTGGCAAGCAAGTTCGAGCCTTTTATTCTTTCCAGAATCGGCGGCAAATCCGGCAGCTTAAGTAATGTGATATTGCTTATGATGCCTGTTATAATTGTTATTTGCGGTATTTTGCTTTCAAATAAGCAAAGCCGTAAATCCATGAGCTTTGCAAGGATTTATTCCGAGATCAAAAACGGCATGCTTAAGGTTGTTCCCACGGCGTCTCTGGTGTTGTTTGCATACTTTGTAAGCAATGTTTTTGAGGACCTTAATGTGGAGACTGTTATCGGTCAGCTTATTGCCGATTTCAATATGAGCAAGGTTGCCCTTTGCTTCCTTATCCCTTTGTTTACCGCAATTTTGGGCATGCTTTTGCCCGGCTCCTCTCAGGTTAAGATTTTTGGCGGTACAATTATTGCCGTGCTGGCGGCAGCAGGTGTTAACCCCATGCTTGCGGCAGGAATGTTGCCCTGTATATGCGGATCTATGCACGGCGTTACCCCTCCTTATTGCGCTTGCGTTTATACAGGTATGGGTATTGCCCAATCCGAGCTTAAGCCCACCCTTCTTAACTGCTTTGTTTGGATAATATTGCACTACTTGCTTTCGGTTGTGGTGCTGTTGGGCTTATTACCCCTTTTTGGTCTTATAGGTTAGTGAGGTGTGGTTATGCGTAAGAAACTTTTTAATGTGTTACAAAATGTTTACGGCGTAATGATGACCGCTTCCTTTTTTGCAGGGATCCTTCCTCTTGTACCGTATATAATCGCTGTTATAATCGGCGGCGATACAGGTGTGGCTATAGCGGATTTTATAGTTAATCAGTATTACCCCTGGATTATTTTTGTAGGCTCTGTATCTGTTGTGGTGGGGCTTATAGCTATGTATATCGGCAAGCTTGAAGGGCTTTCCATAAAGAAGGTTTCTGCCGATGCCGGCGCAAACGGCGCTGGCAAATAAGCAAACAATAATACACTCCCTCCTGCGCTTTGTATTCTTGCAGGAGGGAGTTCTGTTTTTATATTAAGCATCTTGTTTTATAAAAGGACTTCTTTGTTGGTACCGTAAAAAATATCGTCCCGGTTACTTATAAGCTTAAAAAATTCTTCAAGCCTTGTACGGTAATCGCTTTCAAAATCCAGCTCGTAGGAGTGTCCCCAAATGTAAAAAATCTGCGGCTTGTCGGTGGGCGTTTCCACAAAACGTCTGCCAAGCTCCATCATTTTGTCAAAATGCAGATGAAAAACCGTAGGGTCAAAACGGTAAAGATTATCCTGCACGACAAAGCTTTCGGTGCTTTTTATGGTGCGGCTGTACTTTACACCCGTGTTTTCCTTTATAATCTGCGCCACACGGTCGTCGTTGTTAACGCCGCCGCAGGGATACGCCATTCCCACCACTTCATAGCCTGCCAGCTCGGATAGCCAAAGCATTGTAATCCGAACCTGCTTTTCAGGGGCGGATTTCCGCCGCTACTGTGTCAAAATGCTCGTGAATACGTACAGTATTCACTCCGCTTTTTCCTTGTATCAACAAAAATCTGCCACCTGAAAAGCCGAAAGACCCAAAAGGAGCTGAATTTTGAGAAAATTTCAATAGCGTTAGCGGTTTGAGGACGAAGCAATACTTTCCGTATTGCAAGGACGAAAAATTGAAATTTGCCGAAAAGCATTCCGTTTCAGACTTTTTGGGCCGGT
>JAZSIW010000077.1:0-18267 GCA_045534025.1 Eubacteriales bacterium
GTTTTCGTCAACAGTAACGTTTTCAAGAAGAGCGTTACGCTTAATTGCAGCGTAGATGTCGGGTTCTGATTCTTTATCAAGGTTGATAACCTTAGCGTAGCAACCGCCTTCAAAGTTGAATACGCCGTTGTCGTCCCAACCATGTTCGTCGTCACCGATGAGGAGACGCTTAGGATCTGTTGAAAGAGTTGTCTTACCTGTACCTGAAAGACCGAAGAAGAGTGCGGTGTTTTCGCCGTTCATATCGGTGTTAGCGGAGCAGTGCATAGAAGCCATACCCTTGAGGGGGAGGTAGTAGTTCATCATGGAGAACATACCCTTCTTCATTTCGCCGCCGTACCAAGTGTTAAGTATAACCTGTTCACGGGAGGTGATGTTGAATACTGCTGCGGTTTCGGAGTTGAGGCCAAGTTCCTTATAGTTTTCTACCTTTGCCTTGGATGCGTTGTAGCATACAAAGTCAGGCTCGAAGTTTTCAAGCTCTTCAGCGGTAGGAGTGATAAACATATTGGTAACGAAATGTGCCTGCCAAGCCACTTCCATAATGAAGCGGATAGCCATACGAGAGTCTGCGTTTGCGCCGCAGAATACGTCTACAACGTAAAGCTTCTTATCGCAAAGCTGCTTAACTGCAAGTTCCTTAAGAGCCTTCCAGCTTTCTTCGCTGCAGGGATGGTTGTCGTTCTTGAACTCGTCAGAGGTCCACCAAACGGTGTCCTTAGAGTTTTCGTCCATAACGATGAACTTATCTTTAGGGGCACGACCAGTGTAGATACCTGTCATTACGTTAACAGCGCCAAGCTCTGTCAACTGACCTTTTTCGTAGCCTTCCAAAGAAGGGTCGGTTTCAGCTACAAACAATTCTTCGTAGGAGGGGTTATGGATAACCTCTTTAACTCCTGTAATACCGTACTTGCTGAGATCCAATTTGCTCATAATACATTTCCCTTTTCTTAATATATATTTTTTATTTTTTGCGGAAATATTGCAGGTTTCGGAAAACAACATCTATGTAGTCCAAAAATCCTCGCATATATAGTTTTATCATAAAAGTCAAGTGTTGTCAATTGATATATATATAAATTTTTACAGATTTTAACCCTGCAAATTGTAAAAATAAAACAATTGAAAGCAAAAACGGCTTTGCACAGAGATGCAAAGCCACTTTTCACTTATTGTTTGTTATTTCTTTTAGGCACATCGAAGAAAATAAAGGCAACAGCCGCCGCAAGCTTTATAAGATTTGCCGCCAGAGTTACCAGCGCCAAGCCCCAGATTTTGTATTCACCGACGAAAAAGTATGCCGCCGCAATATAGCCTATGCCCCACACGGTTTGTATGGTCATCTGAATAACCGTTTTGCCCTGACTTAAAAGAATGGACATAAACATTGTGGAGATAAAGCCCGCAATAAGCCCTAAGTTTACTATAAGGTTGTACTGCATCACCTCATCATAAAACGAAGCGTAAAACAGCCTTACAAATATAGGAGTGCCCACAATGCTTGCGCAGTAGAACACGCCGCCGCAACCCAAGGCTATACCCGTGAACTTTAGCAATTGTTTTTTGGTAAGGGTGGCATCCTTAACCGTAAGATAAGTAAGTATCAAGGAGCTGACGGGCTGTACCAGCATTTGTATGGTCTTTGCGATAAGGGAAACAGCGTTGTACTTAGTTACAACATCCTCGCCCATACTTTGCTTTATTACCACCTTGTCAAACTGGTTTACACAGTCTCTTACGATGGTGGAAGCGAAAACTATTGCCACTGTCTTTGTTATCTTTGCTCTTATGCCTGTTTTGCCGTCGTTTTTAAAAAGCTTGCCCCTTACAAAGATATAGGCAACTGCCGCAACCTCACCAACGGCGAAGATAAGAAGCCATACATCGGTAAGTAAAAACAGACCGAAGCCCACAAGGTAGCCCACGGACACCGCCAAGAAGTACAGGAAGTAGCCCTTAAACTTCATTGTAAGCCTAAACTCTACCGATGCATAGATACGCAACAGATACACTACGGAGAACAGACCGTAGGCTATGGCAAACACGGGGTCTTTTCCGTCAACAAAGCCAACTACGCCGCAGACAACGGCAGAAATTGCGGAAAACACCGCCACGTGTGGCATAAAGTCGTAATTTGATACGTCGTAGTCCTTACGCATCATAAGGCGAACACTGTTAAGGGATGTGCCCAAGGCTTGGGGCACGATGTAGATTATACCGATGAAATACAGTATATTACCCGTTACGCTTTCCCCGCAAAGACGGTTGGTTAAGGGATATATTATGATTTGAAGCACCAACTGCATAACCACCGTTGCGCCGATGGTATATATCAGGTCGCTTGCTGTTTTTTTCGTATCTTGTTTTCCCACTTTTAAATTCCTTTTTTATAAATCTGACAGCACAATTGTAGCACTACCTGCAAAGCTTGTCAAGCGCACTTTGTGTTTTTAAGCGTGAGGCAATAAAACTATTGCGCAAAACGTAACAACGTGGTATAATAAGATGTCGCGTAATGCGCAAAAAGGTATTAACGAAAAGAGTGTTATATTATGAGCAATTCAGCTTCTGCCTTCAGCGGCAAGACCCTTCTTATAACAGGCGGCACAGGCTCTTTTGCGGGCGCTGTTTTGGAAAGGTTTATCGATACGGATATAGGCGAGATACGCATTTTCTCCAGAGATGAAAAGAAGCAGGACGACATGCGTCATGAATATCAGGCAAAGAAGCCGCAATCTGCGGACAAGCTAAAGTTTTATATTGGTGACGTTAGGGACTTGCAGTCGGTTAAAAACGCTATGCACGGGGTGGACTATGTTTTCCATGCGGCTGCGCTTAAGCAGGTGCCTTCTTGTGAGTTTTTTCCTCTTGAAGCGGTGAAGACCAACGTGCTGGGTACGGAAAACGTGCTTACCGCCGCTATTGAAGCAGGTGTCAAAAAAGTTATTTGCCTGTCCACCGACAAGGCGGCATACCCCGTTAACGCCATGGGTACATCCAAGGCGATGATGGAAAAGGTTGTAGTTGCCAAATCACGGACGGTATCTCCCCAGGTTACCTCCATTTGCTGTACCCGTTACGGCAACGTTATGTGCAGCAGAGGGTCTGTTATTCCTTTGTGGATAGAGCAGATAAAGGCAGGCAACCCCATTACCGTAACCGAGCCTTCCATGACACGCTTTATTATGTCGTTGGAGGAAGCGGTTGACCTGGTGCTGTTTGCCTTCACCAACGGTAAAAGCGGCGACATACTTGTACAAAAAGCGCCTGCCTGCACCATAGAGGTATTGGCAAAGGCGGTATGTGAGCTGTTTGCACCTGATACGGAGATTAAAGTTATAGGTATACGACACGGCGAGAAGATGTACGAAACGCTGCTTACCAACGAAGAGTGCGCAGGGGCTGAGGATATGGGCGACTTTTTCCGTGTGCCCTGCGACAAGCGTGACCTTAACTACGACAAATTCTTTAAGGACGGCGACGTGGCACGCAATCCGCTGACCGAGTTTAACTCCGGTAACACGGAGCTGCTGGATGTGGAAGCGGTTAAGGAAAAGCTTTTACAATTAAAATATATACAGGACGAGCTGAGAAGCCTATGAAAATACTTATAACAGGCGCTTTGGGCTTTGCGGGCAGAAACCTTGCGGCGGCACTTAAAAACATCAAGGACGGCAAGGACAAAACCCGTGGTGAGCTTAATATTGAGGAGATTTTTGAATACGATACAGACTGCACGGAAGCGGAACTTAAAAGCTTTTGTGCGGCGGCGGATTTTGTTTTTCATTTTGCAGGCGTAAACCGCCCCAAGGACCCCTCTATGTTTATGGAGGGGAACTGCGGATTTACAAAACAGTTGACAGACGAGCTGAAGAAAAAGGCTGTTCCCTGCCCTGTTGTGCTTTCGTCCTCTATTCAGGCAAGTCTTGTGGGTAGATACGACGGTGACTACGGCAGAAGCAAGAAGGCAGGCGAGGAGCTTGTGTTTGACTACGGTGCGGAAACAGGCGCAAGAGTGCTTGTGTACCGATTTCCCAATCTTTTCGGCAAGTGGTGCAGACCCAACTACAACAGCGCAGTTGCTACTTTTTGCAACAACTACGCAAACGACCTGCCCATCACTGTTAATGACCCGTCCGTAGTGCTGGAGCTTTTATATATCGACGACTTGATAGACGAGATGATACTTGCCTTGAAAGGCGAAGAACACCGCTGTGAATTTGAGGGTGTTGAGACAAGGCTGTGTGAGGGCGGCAGATACTGTGCCGCACCTGTAAGCCACAGGGTAAGCCTTGGGGAGATTGTAAGCCTTTTGGACAGTTTTAAGGCACAGCCCCAAACTTTGCTTATGCCGGAGATAGCGGAAGGCAGTTTTGCCAAAAAGCTGTACTCCACCTACCTATCCTATCTGCCCAAGGAAAAGGTAAGTTTCCCCTTAAAAATGAACTGTGATGACAGGGGTAGTTTTACGGAGCTTTTGAAGACTGCAAAGTGCGGACAGTTTTCCGTTAATGTGTCCAAGCCTGCCATTACCAAAGGACAGCATTGGCACCACAGCAAGTGGGAGCTTTTTATTGTGGTTTCCGGCCATGGGCTGATACAGCAGAGGAAAATAGGCACGGACGAGGTGCTTAACTTTGAAGTAAGCGGCGATAAGATAGAGGCGGTGCATATGTTGCCGGGCTACACCCACAACATAATAAACCTGAGCGATACCGAAAACCTTGTGACGCTTATGTGGGCAAACGAGCAGTTTGACCATAGGAAGCCCGATACGTTTTTTGAGACGGTATAAGTTGGAGGCAAAATGAGTATTAAAACCGATTACACGGATATTGAATTCAAAAACAACGGCAAGCTGAAGCTGCTTATAATTGTGGGCACAAGACCTGAAATTATAAGGCTTTCGGCAGTGATAACAAAATGCCGCAAGTATTTTGACTGCATACTTGCCCACACGGGGCAAAATTATGACTACAACCTTAACGGTATATTCTTTAAGGATTTGAAGCTTGACGCCCCCGAGGTTTATATGGATGCGGTGGGCAACGACCTTGGTGAGACCGTTGGCAACATTGTTTCTTGTTCTTATAAGCTGATGCGTGATATCAAACCCGATGCCCTTTTGGTGCTTGGGGATACCAACTCCTGCCTTTCCGCCATTTCCGCAAAGCGGCTTCACATTCCCATCTTCCATATGGAAGCAGGCAACCGTTGCAAGGACGAATGCTTGCCCGAGGAGACAAACCGCAGAATAGTTGACATAATATCTGATGTTAATCTGGCTTATTCCGAACACGCAAGGCGTTATCTTCATCAATGCGGTCTGCCTATGGAGCGTTGCTTTGTTACGGGCTCGCCCATGGCGGAGGTGCTTAGCGCCAACCTTAAGGAGATTGAGGAAAGCGACATTTTGGAAACGCTGGGGCTTGAGAGGAAGAAGTACATACTGCTTTCTGCCCACAGAGAAGAAAACGTGGATACGGAGGCAAACTTTGTAAGCCTGTTTACCGCTATTAACAAGATGGCGGAAAAATACGATATGCCCATACTTTACAGCTGTCATCCCAGAAGCAAAAAGCGTCTTGCTGAAAGCGGTTTTGTGCTGGACAGCCGTGTTATATGTCATGAGCCTTTGGGCTTCCACGATTATAACAAGTTGCAGATGAACGCCTTTGCCGTGGTTTCCGACAGCGGCACTTTGCCCGAGGAGTCAAGCTTTTTCACCTCTATAGGCAAGCCCATCTCGGCAGTGTGCATACGCACCTCCACGGAAAGACCCGAAGCCCTTGACAAGGCGTGCTTCTGCCTTGCGGGGATAGATGAACACTCCTTGCTGCAAGCGGTGGATACCGCCGTGCTTATGACGGAAGAAGGCGACAGCGGTATACCTGTGCCCGACTATACGGAAGAGAACGTAAGCACAAAGGTGGTAAAGATTATACAAAGTTATACGGATATTGTTAACCGTATGGTATGGAGAAAGAAATAAACCGTACGGTAAAACACCCCACGAAGCCTAACGGCTTCATAGAGCTAACGACAAAAAAGCTACCCGAAGAAGAGAAGATAAAAACTCTTTTTTGGGTAGTTTTTTATATAATGATATTCTGTTTTTATACTTAACTTTTGGTAGCGGCAGTTAGGTAGGTTTTACCGTATCTGCCGCCTGTTTCCTTTGCAACGGTTTCATTTCCCCACTCTGCGTCCGAAATTGTCTCGGTGCTGTTTTGCGATATGGATTTTTCAAGCAGGGTTACGGTCTTTTTTATTCTGGACGCAAGCGCCCATATCTGCAAAAAGTTAAGATAGGGCTTAAGGAGTTTCTTTAATCCCTTGATATCTGCTTTTTTAAGGTTTTCAAACAGTTCTTTGCCTATATAAGGACGGTTGAAAAGCCCCTTTGCGTCCACCAAAGAGGAACAGCCGCTAAGGCTGTTTTTTACCGTGGAGATCGGCAAAAAGGTGTTGGGATTATCGTTGTCGAAGGCGCACACCGCCCATTGGCCATCCTGCTTATATACATTATAATTGTTGGGACCGTGATCTGTTTGAAAGCATATTGCGTCCAAAACGTTCAGCGCCGTAAGCTCCTTTTGTAAAGCACCCGTGGCTTCTGCGCAGGTGTCCGCCATTCTTGTACCTTCGGCGGCGTTGCTGAGCACGCCGAACAATATTTCACCTTCATCTGTTTCTATACGGCAAAACTCCGCCGCAGTAAGCATAGGGCCAAGCCCCAAAGCCTTTGCCGCAACGGTGCTTGCCGCCGACCTTACGGCAGAAAAATAAGAGTACTTTTTTCCACGGGCTATTTTGCGAAGTCTGTAGCCCAAAGCCACGCTTCTTACATACCAAAGGAAATATACGGCTATATGGTAACACTCCGATGGGAGCGCCGAAAAACCAAAGGCGTCGAAAAAGCTTTGGTCATAGCTTTGCTTTGCCCAAATGGAAAAGCCCGTTTTTTGCGCCGTTTTATCTGCACGGGTAAGGCTTTTTAAAAAGCTTTTGTCCTGCCACCGCTTTTCCAGATATCTGCTAAAGCTTAATATTTCGTTTTCGGAAAACTCCGTAACAATAGGTATCTCCTGCTTAAAATGCTCACCGCTTATGTTAAGGCTGTGCAAAGAGGTAAAAAAGCCTTCTGTTCCCCTTACAAAATGCTCCTTTTTGGGAAGCAGGGGCAAACACTCCCTAAAATAATACAGCTTGCCGTTGAAAGTAAAGGAGGCGATGGGGTTTGAGGACAGGTTAAAGTAAGAGATATCATTTTGGGAAAGCTTTATATGACGCACTTCAAGCTTCGCCTCGTCCACATATTTACTTGTGGTTTTATACAAACAGTACCGCAAAAAGTTTTTCATTAAAACACACCTCTTAAGAGGATAGCATCTATCATAAGCTTGGCGTTGGGGCGCATTTCCTTAAAGCACATGGGCAAAAGGATGCTTGTAGATATCTGCGTATTAAGGGAAGCCAAAGCCGCACCCGAAGCACCCATATAAGGGATAAACAAGAGGTTTAGCAAAACATTTATTACTGCCGCACCCAAATACATATACTTTAAGTATTTCTGCTTGCCCTCCGACACTATCCAAGCGTTTCTTGCAACGCCAAGGTAGGAAAATGCCGTATACCAAGTAACAATTTTAAGCGCCCCGCTTGCGGAAGAATAGGAGTCGCCGTAAAGAATTTGTATGGCAAAGTCGCCGAACAAAAACAGAAATGCCGACACGGCACAGGACACATAAAAGACAATGGCATAAAGCTGTTTGTTCTTTTTTTCGTATTCCCCTTTATCGGAAGAGTGAAGCTTTAATATGGTAGGGTACATAGAATCTATTATAGCCGCCAGCACAAACACCCACATAGAGCAAACGCTTGAGGCGGCGGAATAATACCCCACCTGGTCATTGCTTAGCATCTCTTTAAGCATAACCTTATCCGTTTGGGTGTAGGCCGCAACCATAACGGAGGACAGTATGTAGTGATAGCTTTTACCTAAAATCTCTTTTGCCCTGCCAAGGGAAAAGCCGAGAGAAGGGCCCTTATTCTTCTTGTACGCAAACCACAACGCCAGCGCCAAAGCAATATAATCTACAGAAGTGGCAAAGGCAAACCAGCGCACATCCTTTCCCATGGCAAGCAAAACCAGCTTATATGCGGAAGCAACACCATAGGCAACAAGGGTGGCTATTGCGGTGACCTTGGATTTGTATTTTGACTGGAACCAATAATTTATAAGCTCGAAGGTGTTGAACACAAGCCCCAAGCTTTGCAGTGCCACAACGGCGATTGTTACGGGCTCGTTATAATTGATGACAAGGGCACAGCCGATAACTATTACCGAGGACAAAACCCCGGACGCAAATCTAAGCGTCAGCGCCGTGCCCAGGGTCTTCCCCTCCTCCTTGGGCTTGTCAAGCAGCTCTTTTACTATTACAGAGTTTATGCCAAGATTACTAAAAGCGCAAAAAAACGTAATCCACGCCGTGCCGTAACGAAGCACGCCGTAGTTACCCGGCCCTAAATATCTTGCAGATAAAATGCCCACTATCAAGGACAGCAGCATTTGGGCAACCCTGCCGCCGATAAGCCAACCGGCGTTTTTTGCCTCCACTTTCTGTAGTAATTTAATAAGCTTTGCCTCTTTTCTTACTTAATTCTCGTTAAATAAATCTCGGGTATATACCTTATCTTTTACATCATCAAGGCAGGGATCGTATCTGTTTGCAATGATGGCGTGACTTTTTTCCTTAAAGGTCTTCAAATCGTTAATTATCTCCCCGCCCAAAAAGCTTGTATGTGAGCTTAAAGTCGGCTCGTATACAATAAGTGTTGCACCCTTGGCGGCAAGCCTTTTCATTACCCCTTGGATGCTGCTGTGCCTGAAGTTGTCGGAGTTGACCTTCATTGCCAGACGGTACACGCCTATTACCGTTTCTTCCCCGTCCTTAAAGCCCTTTGCCGTTTCCATAACTCTGTGGGCTATGTAATCTTTTCTTGTGCGGTTACTTTCCACAATTGCGCTCATCATATTCTGAGGGACGGAGGAATAATTGGCAAGCAACTGCTTTGTATCCTTGGGCAGGCAATATCCGCCGTAGCCAAAGGAGGGGTTGTTGTAGTAATTGCCTATTCTGGGGTCAAGGCATACGCCGTTTATAATATCCTTGGTGCTTAGCCCCTTCATATCAGCATAGGTGTCCAGCTCGTTAAAATAGCTTACCCTTAGGGCAAGATAGGTGTTGGCGAAAAGCTTTACCGCCTCCGCCTCCGTAAAGCCCATATAAAGCACGTCAATATCTTCCTTAAGCGCACCCTCGCAGAGGAGCCCCGCAAAGGTTTTAGCGCGGTCCGTCAGCTTTTCGTCATCGCTGTCAGTGCCCACAATTATACGGGAAGGATATAAATTATCGTAAAGCGCCTTGGTCTCTCTTAAAAACTCGGGGCTGAAAAGGATGTTTTTGGTGTTGTATTTTTCACGTACGGACTTAGTATATCCCACGGGCACGGTGGATTTTATTACCATTATTCCATCCGAATTAACAGACAATACCTTTTCTATAACCGCTTCTATTGCGGAGGTATCAAAGTAATTTTGAACGCTGTCGTAATTGGTAGGCACGGCAATAACAATAAAGTCTGCGGTTTTATAGGCGGTTTCTGCCTGACAGGTAGCGATGAGGTTAAGAGTGTGTACCCCTGTTTTTTCATAAGAGCACTTGTCTTCCGTCAGGAATTTTTCGATATATTCATCCTGTATGGGGCTTATACGGGCGTTAAGCTTATCAACTTTTTCCGGCATTATGTCAACCGCCGTAACATGGTGATGCTGTGCCAACAGCACCGCTATGGACAAGCCCACGTATCCCATGCCTGCTACCGCTATCTTCATTGTCACTTCCTCCGTTCCAGTGATTTTTGCGCTATCTTACTGTACAGATATATATCCGTTGCCGATGACAGGGCAACGGCCTTCATTTTGTCATAAGCTTCGGTAAACCGAAGCGACTTGATTTTATTTTCTATTTCCTCTACCGTAATGTTTTCTATAAAGGCAGAGTTACCGCCGTTATCCACGTGGTCCATACCGGGCCAACGGGCAAACAGACAGGGGGCTTTTGCGGCACAGGCTTGCTCCCAAAGTACGGAATGCTGACCGGGAAAGCATACCAAATCCGCCGCAAAAAAGTAGTCATACACCTTGTCCGAGTCTACCCAACCTACGGAAATAATGTTTGAATACTTGGCGCAAAGTGCACCGTATTCCGCCTCCAGCTCCTTGGCAACGCTGCCAAAGACCAAAAGCTTTACGCCCGACATATTGCCGCAGGCCTCCATAAGCAGGTGTATCTTCTTTTTTGCATCTATCTTACCGCCGCTTACCACAAGGAAATCCGTATCTGCCACGCCATACTTCTTGCGTATGTCAACTCTTATATTTTCTTTGCCGGCAAAATCAATCTTTTCGTCATCAGCGCCCATAATAAGCACATCTGTTTTTTGGGGCGATATACGGTAATACTCCTCCGCATACTGTTTGCGCCAAGGGGTTACGCCGTAGACCCTCTCCACACTTTTTTGACTGCGGCGGTTAAGCAGGCGGTAATAGCTTCTAAGCAGTTTTTCCTTTAGGGTCTTGGGGTCTGTGCCGATGTTGTAATCCAAGTGATTATCCTGTATAAGCACACATTCCTTGCCCTGTTTCTCCTGCTGTTTCTTATACTTTATTACATCAAAAACCGTTCTGCTTACCAAGCCGTGATAAAATATAAGGTCGGGCTTTAACTCCTTAAGCAAAGGGTACACGTCTATCTTCCAAAATACAGTACTTACGCTTTTTACTTTATACTGAACGTAAGGCAGTCTTATAACCTCAAAGCCGTCGGCAGAAGTAAATCTTTCAGGAGCTATCTCTTTTATTTTGCCACCCTCGTGAGTTTTGCAGGAGATGACAAGGCTTACTTTATGGCCAAGCTTTGCATGATACTTGGGTAACAAATTCTCCTGAAAGCCCCACGCGTCGTTATAGGGTGCGTTGGGAGAGATATGAACTATATTCATGTTAAATCCTCGTACAGTTGTATGTATTCATCAAAGCGGTCATCCATATTGAAGGATTTTGCCCTTTCCAGGCACGCTGTTTTTAAATAAATCCCTTTTTCGCAGGCACCGATTATTTGCTGTGCCAATGAGGAAAGATCGTCACGCTCCACCACACAGCCACAGCTGTCATCAGCTATTTCGGGGCAACCGCCTGTGTTAAAACTTACAACGGGAGTGCCGCAGGCAAGAGCCTCCATATTAACCGTAGGATAGGTATCCTCACGGGAGGGGTTTACAAACAGGTCTGCCGCAGTATAGATTTCCGCAAGCTCTTTTTGGTTTTTTGTTTTTTGTATCGGGATAATGTTATCCGGCAATACCGCATCCACGGCATCACTTGTGCCCACCAAAACGATTTGATAGTCCTTGGGCAACATACCCGCAAGCGCGGTAAATACATCCAAACCCTTCTTTTTGCTCCAATCGAAAGATACGCCGAGGACAACTTTTTTGTCTGTTATGCCGTACTTTTCTTTAAAGTCGCTAAGCGTCGGCTTAAAAACACTTAAGTCTATACCGTTATTAATGGTTTTAATTGGATATATGCCGAGAGGTGATTGTCGCACCAAATCCGCAAGCCAAATGGAAGGCGTAACTATTGTCATATCCTCTATATCGGCAAACATCTTTTGTTTTCTTTTATACATAAACGCGGAAATGTCCGCAAGGGCTTTTCCCTTCTGCGGGCAATTACCGCAACCGGTTTTCCACCTGTCACAGCCTGCCATATCAAAATGCTTGCAGTTACCCGTCAGCGGCCAACAGTCGTGCAAGGTCCAAACCACTTTTATGCGGTGCTTTTTTATGTACTTAAACAGCATGGAAAGGTTTATAAAATTGCCGTGTATGTTATGCAGATGTATTACGTCCGGGGCAAAAGTTTTAACCTTTTTTAAAAAACGGCGGGTCTTAAACTTAGAGAAAGCGCCCCTTAGCATAGTCAGTTGAGACAGCCTGTTGTGTATATGGCAATCCCACCAAGAGCTTACTGCCACAACATTATCGGGGTATTTGTCTGTTTTATTTTCATAACGGTGAGCAATCATACACTCAAAGCCACGCTCGGTAGCTTTTTGAGAGATTTGCTTAACAATCTTCCCCGTACTGCTGACTGCGTATACTGTATTTATCATTAGTATTCGCATTATCTTTACTCCTAACAATTGCGTTTACACAAAAGCCCAACAGTATATAAAATGCAGGCTCTTGGTTAAGGTAGCTGCCCGTTATCATAAGCTTTAAGAAGCCGCAAGGGAAAAGCAACATGATAAAAACAAACTCTTCCCTGTTCTTTTTTAACAGCGGTATGCCGATTACCAAACAAATTAAAACAACTACGCAAAGACCTATTATCCAACCGTACTGCACAAGCAGTTCCAAAAACAAATTGTGGGGGTAAGAACCTAATATAACACGGTCGCCCATCAATCCTTTGCCTAAAGGCTTGGCGTTTTTTAATGCCTCACTGTAAAAACGAAAACGGTTGCTGTCGCTTAATACTTCTTCGTTAAGCAGATACTGAAAAGTTCGGCTGTCTATGGAAAGCGCATTCAAGAGCTTGCCTATCAAAATGAATATGCCTTCCTTAAACAAGCTGAATATCGCCACCGCAACTGCGCCAAGGGCATATACGGTAAGATTTTTTACCGTTTTTTGTTTTTTTATAAAATGAAACATCAAATAGCCTATAATCAAAGCGATAAGCGCGCCTCTTGCACCGCCAAAGGCAAATACAAACAAGCCCACAACAACTACAATATAGTGAAAAGCCTTGTATTTTTTAGGCTTATTAACAAGCAAAAAGAACAGCTGGGTCAACATATTGTAAGAAAAGGTCATGTACTGTGATGCTGAAGAGCCCTTTGCAAAGAAGAACACAACGATAGACATCACTACAACCGCATAAGAAAACGCACCAAACACCTTCGCAAACAATTTATAATCCTCAAGCCGACGGGTGAACACATATCCTGTCAGCGCATATAAAAACAAAGCATATATCGGATTAGCAAAAAAGTCTGTCCACGAGGTGAAAAGCAGTTTTGCGTTTGCCGGGAACAAAAGCGCAGAAATTACAAAGGATACGCCGAAAAACACAAATAACGCAATAACATCAAGCCTTACGTATCTGTTTTTTTCCATTGCACTGAATGCCAAGCCCGTTATTATAAGACCCACAAGTGCGCCGTACAGGAATACCGTATCCAACTGTGTTTGTAAACCGAGAATATTTAATATGGCGTTACCGCAATTCAGCAAGCCAAGAAACGAAAGCATATACGCCAAAGTAAACGAATACACGTTTTGCGCGCACAATACAAGCTTCACTGATTTATTACCTCCATAGCAAAACGAACAATGCGTTCTGCCTGTTTTGCCGCATTTTTCTCTTCTTTAATAAAATTTCGGGCGCAAGCACCCATTGCCATTGCGGGCCCTTGCTTTTCCAAAGCCGTCATTGCCTGATTTAAGGCTTGTTGTAAAGACATAACGCCGTTGTCGTTGCAAGAGAATACATAGTCATAATACTCTTTCGGGATGCCGGGAAGCTTAGTTGTAAGCACGGGCGTTCCTGACAGCATATATTCTATGGTTTTTGAAGGAAAGCTGTATTTTGTAAATTCGTCATCACCGTTACGGGGGTTAACAAGCAGTGATGCTTTCTTTTCATATTCCAGAATTTCTTCCCTTTTCTTATGACCAAAGTAACGTATTTTAGGATTATTCTTTGCTCTTGCTGTTATTTTTTCCACCGCATTACCCACGCCGAATATCCAAAGTTCCGTATCGCCGAGAGAGGCTGCCTCGAAGGCGTCCAAAAGGTTTATGATGCCAAATTTTTCCTCTACCATACCGGCATACATTATGGCCGCAGGGCTTGCTTTTTCTATCTTTTGTTCTGTGTCAACCCCGGATATATCCGCAATCCCCTCCATCACTGTATAAGGCTTCTCGGGATTGACCACATCCTTCATGGCCTCGGTTAAATAAACATATCCGTCAAACTGCCCTTGCCACTTAATTGCGCTTGAAAGATAGCGATTTTTTAAAAACCTGACAAATCCCTTGTTGCGGGCGTTTATGTACATATCCCTTAGCAGGTCTGTTACTATTGCAATGCTTTTAATGCCGTATTTACGGCTTAGCTTTATAATATCTTTGGTAAGAAACGGCGGCATAGAATAGGAAAGCACCGCACAGTCCTGATTTTTGTTGGCTTTTAGCCAATTTTTTAGAAGGCGTCTGCCGTTAAGTCGGCGGGAAAGCTGCTTAAGTACGGGCACATTAAAGGTTTTTAGCCAAGTACAGCTGTAGCCGCAGTTTAGACTTTCTTTTTTGTTGCCCCAGAAAAGATACTTTGTTTTGGGGAAGGCAGGTATCATGGGGAAGCTGTATATATCCGCTTCCACACCGTTTTGCTTTAAGCCGCTAAGCAAGGAAGATTCAAAAACAACGGTTGCAACGCTTGCTTTTTCCTTGCAGTCGCACATCATATTTTCATAATTTTGCAAATCGCATACGGTGCCTAAATAAAGTATTTTCATACCTGTTTACTCACTCTTCTTATAAAAGCTTTTTATTGCCTTAACAACTTCGTTTACATCCTGCTCCACTGCCATGCCGCCATAACAGTTAACAACCTCTTCGCAAGCGGTATTTTTGTAAACTATGGGATAAGTACCGCAGGAGAGTGCCTCTACCGTTGTAAGACCGAAGGTCTCTTCCCTGCTTAGGTTTAAAAACAGGTCGGCGGCAGTATATATCTCTGCCAGCTCTTTCACCGAGTTTGTCCGTGGGATGCATAAAATATCCTCAGGCATTTTTTTTATTTGCTTTTCGTCAAGCCCAACCAAAACCACTTTACAGTGCTTGTCCAACAGCTTTGAAAGCTTTATAAAGTCGCAAAGCCCTTTTCGGTCGTCCCAAGCGGTGGCGACGCCCAAAACGATATATTTATCCTGCAAACCGTAGCTTTGGCGAAAATCGCTTTCGGTAGGCTTAAACACCTGTGTATTTACTGTATTGTGTACAACTTCCACGGGGTATTCCCCTAGGAAGGACTGCTTTACCAAGTTTGCCAACCAGTGGGACGGCACGGTAATCGTCATATTTTCCACGCCGCCAAAGCAAGCCTTTTTGCGTAGGTAATTCTTTTTGCTTCCGTCCAAAAACAGCCCTGCGGGATACTTTTTAAGCTGTGGACAGTTATGGCAGCCCGTCTTCCACCTGTGGCAACCCACAAAGGAGAAGTGGGCGCAATGTCCCGTAAACGCCCAGCAGTCGTGTAAGGTCCACTTAACCTGCATTTTAGGTCTGGATTTTATCCAATCAAATAAAAGTTTTATATTAATATAATACCCGTGCAAATTGTGCAGACACAACACATCGGGATCATAACTGTTTGCCCATTTAATAAATTTTTTTGTTGCCCTTTTGGCATTAAAAGCCTCGTTATCTAAAAAACGCGCTTTAAGTGCATTGGTGTAGATGCCGAAATCCGTACCAATGCGGTAAGATATTTTTCTATATTGTTGGGGTACAGCTTCACGGCCGTATGCAATTACACACTCATGCCCCTGCAAAATGTATTCCTCTGCCATTGCCGTAGCAATACGGCCCGTACTGCGTATACCGCAAACGGTATTGATTATTAAGATTTTCATATTATGATATCGGCGGGACAGCGACACCTTAAAGGTATCGCTGTCCCTTTTGCTTATTTAGTCTTTAGTTAACTAATCTGTTGTGCGTTATTGCACCGGACTTTAATATTCGGTAATAACAACGTTGGGAGATTCGATAAACGCATTTGCGTGGATAAAGCTTACGGTTTTGGGGATATATATCTTAACCAAGCTTGGGCAAGTGCCGAATGCGTATGCGTTAATGGTCTTAACGGTTGCGGGAAGGACAACCTCGGTTACCTTACGTGCGGTACGGAAAGCGAGCACGCCGATAGTTTCCAGCTTGCTGCCTTCTTCAAACACGATTTCTTCCACATATTCGCAGTATGCGAATGCGTAGTTACCTACAGCGGTGATATCCTTACCGATTACTATCTTCTTAACCAAATGGCGGATGCTTGCCCAAGGCTGTTCCTTGTGGCTTGTATAGTTAACAATTGCACCGCTGCCGCTTATGATAAGCTCGCCGTTGCCGTAGAATGCCCAGGTTGCATTGTCGCCGCAGGTGCCGCTTGCTATTGCGGTGTAAACAAAGTCACGTGTGGTGTGAGCAATGCCGTTTGCAACCGCATATTCCTCTGCATAAGTGCCTTCTGCCACATTAAGTACTGCCTTATCGGATTCGATAAACGCCTTAACGTGCATGAACGCCATGCCCTGAGGGATATATACGTTTTCAAGTGCGGGACAGGTACCGAATGCGTATGCATTGAGGTAGTTTACGGTTTCGGGAAGAACTATCTCGGTTATCTTACGTGCGGTACGGAAGGAGAGAACGCCTATCTTTTCAAGGCAGCTGCCTTCTTCAAACACGATTTCTTCCACATATTCGCAGTATGCGAATGCGTAGTTACCTACTTCGGTAATATCCTTACCGATTACTATCTTCTTAACCAAGTGGCGGATGCTTGCCCAAGGCTGCATTGCCTGAGATGCGTAGTTGGTGATAGCACCGCTGCCGCTTATGATAAGCTCGCCGTTTTCGTAGAATGCCCAGGTTGCATTGTCGCCGCAGGTGCCGCTTGCTGTTGCGATGTAAACAAAGTCACGTACGGTGTGTGCGATGCCGTTTGCAACCGCATATTCCTCTGCGTAAGTACCTTCTGCTACGTCAAGAACAACATTTACAGACTCTACAAACGCCTTGGGGTGCATATAAGCGATACCCTGAGGGATATACACAGTTTCAAGTGCGGGACAGGTACCGAATGCGTATGTATTAAGGTTGAGGATGCTTTCGGGAAGTACAAGTGAGGTAAGCTTGCGTGCAGTACGGAAGGAAAGAACGCCGATGCTTTCCAGCTTGCTGCCCTCTTCAAATTCGATAGCTTCAATGATTTCACAATATGCAAATGCGTAGTTACCGACAGCGGTAATGTCATTGCCGATTACAACAGTCTTGATAAGGTGACGAACGCTTGCCCAAGGCTGTGCAGTTTGAGATGCGTAGTTGGGAATAGCACCTTCGCCATCGATAACAATGGTGCCGTTGGGATAAAGTGCCCATGTTACGTCGTTGCCGCAGTCACCGCTTGCCATAGGAGGCACAACGCCCTCTATAAGCTCAAAGCTGATACCGTTATCAACTGCGTACTGATGCGCTGCAGAGTCTTCCACAACCTGCATTACAACAGCTGCCTTACTGCGAACAAACAACTTTTCGCCGATAGAAATAACACTTGCGGGTATGGCAACGCTCTTAAGATAATGGGTTTCTGCAAAAGCTTCTCTGCCTATGGTCTTAAGACTGCTGTTTTCTTCAAAGTCAATCTTTGTCAAGCCGCCGCACTTAAAGAACGCATAAGCTTCTATTGTTTCAACACTTGCGGGGATATTGATGTTATCCAAGCGATGGCACGCTCTGAACGCATAAATGCCAATGCTTGTAAGCTTGCTGTCTTCTGCAATGGTAACGCTCTTGATATATTCGGAACGGTTGAATGCATATTCACCTATACGGGTAATACCTGCGCCTATTTGAACAGCCTTTGCGTTGGCCATATTCTCATAGAACCAAGGACCGTAGCTGCCGCTTACGGTATAGTCACGCATTGCGCCGTCGCCGTCGATGATAAGAGTACCGTCGGAGAGAAGAACGTACTTGAGGTTGGTGCCGATAAGGCCTGCTTCGAGAACAGAAGCATTATCGGAAGATACGAACACGCCCTTTTCATCAAAAGTGCAGGTATAGCCGAGGATATCCTGCTCGCCACTGAGAGCACAGCCGTTTTCGTCAAAGAAGTGAACCTTAAGGTTAATGGCAATGTCACCCTTAGCCGCTAAGCCTGCCATTATGTACATATTAGCCTTTGCTTCTTCGTTATAGTAGAAGCCGTCTGCCTTAGGCTTGCCTTCGCAAATGCCGTTTTCCTCAAAGTAGTAGTAATAGCCGTCGATGGTATTTAAACCATAGAACATAACGCCGTCTTCATAATAAGACTCACCTACCCAGCCGTCTGCTATTACAACG
>JAZSIW010000147.1:0-8366 GCA_045534025.1 Eubacteriales bacterium
GGGAACTTAACGGAAATATCAAAGCTTTCGCCAACGTTTTTGCCAACAATCTGTTCTTCAAAACCGGGGATAAAGCTACCGGAACCGAGTTTAAGGGGATACTTTTCGCCCTTGCCGCCTTCAAATGCAACATCGTCAACAAAACCTTCAAAATCTATAACAGCTTCGTCGCCGTCTTCTGCAGCGCCCTCGGTAATGGTGCTTACTCTTGCAAGGCGCTTTCTTGCGGCTTCTATATCAGCGTCGATTTCACTGTCCTCTACGGTAACTGCTTCTTTTTCTGCGCTAAGACCCTTGTACTTGTTAACCTTTACTTCGGGTTTAACATATACCTTGGCTTTAAGTACAACACCGTTTTCGTCAATAGATTCAAGTTCAACTTCAGGTCTGGAAACAACTTCAAGTCCGGCTTCCTTAACGGCAGCTTCATAAAACTCGGGGAAGAGGGCATCAAGTGCGTCAGCGTGGAAGAAAGACTGACCGTACATTTTTTCAATGATGTGCTTAGGCGCTTTGCCCTTTCTGAAACCGGGAACGGTGATCTTTCCAACCTGTTTGCGGTATACCTTCATTACTTCTGCGTCAAAGGTTTCTTTGTCTATAGACAAAGTCAACTCGCGTAAATTCTTTTCAATTTCTTTTACTTCTTTCAAGCTCATTTCAAATACCTCCAAATTAGATAGATATAATCCTAACATTACTATTTTATACATTTTAAAGAAATTGTCAACCGAAAATTTAACTTTATAAAAATTTAGGGTTATTTTCAGCAAAAAAATAATAATATAGTATTGAAAAGTGCTTGCGATTTGGATATAATATATATTGATCACAGTATATAAGGGGTGATTGTGTGGCAAAAAAACCTTTTGAATATGAGATGAAAGAATTTTTTATAAAAAATAATAACACGGAGGCAAAAATGCCTGCGGAAGATATTTGTGAGGAAACGGTACAGGTTACAGCAGAGGTTCAGGAGCAAACGGTACAGGTGCGAAACAACTTGGATAAAGCGGTTTCTGATAAAGAGAACGAAGCTGAAGCTGAGGGCGTATCAGAGCCCATGGTTGCCACAGGACCTGAGCTTTTCGAACAATCTTTGCTTAACTTTTCTTCTGCTAACAGACCAAGGCGCAAGCAGCAAAAGAAAAAACGCAAGTTTGACACGAACAATCTTGTCCGTGCTCTCGCCTTGGTTGTATGTGTTGCAACCCTTGGCTTTTCTATCGCCAATATATTTGCGCGCTCGGCAGAACTTGACGCATCCCGCAAGAAAAAGGAAGAAGCTTCTGTAGAGATGCGTAAAACCATAGGTGACAGATCAATGAAGAGCACGAAGCGTCCTTCGGAAAGTATGGACCTGCTTTCTTATTTAGGCAGCGTTTCCGGCGGTATTGAGATGTTTGAGTCTTTGGATACCGACAAGCAGGTTTATTACGAGACCCTTCGCGAGATTGTTTATGACAAGAAAAAAATCAATCCGGACTGTTGGGGCTATATTGTAATGTCTGATTCTCCCATAGCAGAGCCGATAATGAAGGGTCCTGACAATCAGTATTATCTGTACCGACTTGACGACAAGTCGGCCAATAGGGGCGGTTCTGTATTTGCAGATTCGTATTTAAAGGATGACTACGAAAAAAATCGCAATGTAGTTTTGTATGGCCACTGCATGACCGACGGTTCAAAATTTAGAGGCATAAAACTGTTCTTTGATGATGAAAACAGGTATAGCATTGCGCAGGATTTGGAGATTACCGTTGTTACCGATAAGGCTGTTTACGTATACGAGTATTTTTCCGGCTATCGCGCAGAAGGCGATTCCTTCGCCACTATTTATTCTACCAACTCAAGCGCAGCATCTTTTTATCAGTTTTTGAACGAAAGGCGTAGACTTAACACTATAAGCAAAGATGTAGAGTATGACGAAAATTCTAAAATTATTACGCTTATAACTTGTACAAACCTTTCTTCCAAGCCTACAGAACGGTATGTTTTGCACGGCATTCTCAAAAACACATATTACTTCTAATAACAAAAAAACATCGGAAGCGTCAAAACTTCCGATGTTTTTTGTTATTTGTTGTTTTCGATATAGCTTACAACATCTTTTACGGTGAGGAGGTGAGGAAGTTCTTCTTCGTCAAACTCTATATCAAAAGTATCCTCACAAAGAACAACAAGGTCTGCAAGCTCTAAAGAATTAAAGCCAAGGTCGTTAACAAACGAAGAATCAAGGGTGATGTCGTCAGGGTTTATGCTCATTTCCTCGGATAAAAGCTTTTTAAATTGTTCAAACATAATTCAGTATAAACAGTTGTAAAACTGTATCTCCTTTACTTAAAGTATGGTGTATTTAAAGCATAAAACGCTTTATTTTTTGGGAAGAAGTTTTTTCAAACTCGTTACGGCGAATTTCCACATTTCGTATTTGCTTGAAAGAGGGAAGTTGGTTGTTAACAGCAAGAACACCTTCTTTTATTTTTTCCTGAATGGCACTCTCGTCCCCTAAATCAAGCACGCTTTGCTCGGGTAGGATTACGGCTGTAACGACAGCCTCGTCAAGGTTGTTCTTTCTTGCTATTACCGCACATTCCTTAACGGTGTCAAGCCGCATAAGATATTCCTCTATTTCTTCAGGATAAACGTTTTTTCCGTTAGAAAGTATAATAAGGTTTTTCTTTCTGCCTGTTATGTATATATAGCCGTCTTCGTCAAGTTTGCCAAAGTCACCGGTAAGAAAATATCCGCCCTCGGTAAATGCGGCTTCCGTTGCCGCTTCGTTGTTGTAATAGCCAAGCATAACGTTGTCGCCCTTTACGGCTATCTCCCCGATTTCGCCCACCTCACATTGTTTACCGTTGTCATCGATTATCTTCACTTCACAACAGGGGATTGCAGGTCCGACAGAACCGGTCTTGGGGCGGGTGTACAAGTCAACGGATACCAAGGGCGAGCACTCGGTTATGCCATAGCCTTGATATATGTTGACACCCATATCCTGAAAATTTTTTACAAGTTCGGGGTCAAGGGCGGCGCCGCCGCAGATTATCGTTTTAAGTCTGCCGCCGAGAGAGGCAATAACTTCGGTAAACAAAGCACGTCTAAGGTCGATCTTAACCTTTCGCAGTCCCTTTGTAAGCTTAAGTGCCTTATCAAATGTGCCTTGTTTGCCCTTCTTTTTGATTTCGTCCTGTATGCGCTTGTGTATGGTCTGTACAAACAGGGGAACCAAAACAAATCCCGTGGGCTTAAATCTTTTAAGGTTGCGAAGCACGTATTTAATGCTGTTGTTTATACATATCGTTGCGCCCAAGTGGAGTATTGCTAAGTCTATTGTTGTTTCATAGGTGTGGTGCATTGGCAATACGGAAAGGAAAACATCGTTACCGCTAAAGGGGGTATTGTTAGCACACTGAGCAGCGGTAACAAGTAAATTTTTATGGGAAAGCATAACACCTTTGCTTGTGCCTGTGGTGCCGCTGGTGAACAAAATTGACGCCATAGCATCGGGGTCGTAGCTCAGGTTATATATTCCCATATAGCCCACTGAAAGCAGGTGCTGACCGTAATCACAAAGCTCGTAAAAATTATACGATTTATTAGCGGAAAAATCCTCATAGCTTCCTTCGTAAGGGGTATAATTTGACTGTTCCAAGTCAAATATGTAATCAAGCTCCGCTTCCGCAAGTAAATCCCCAAGCTTTGCCTTATAGTCGGGGGAGATGAAAATCGCAGAGCACTCTGCCATTTTCAAAAAGCCTATAATCTGATCGGGCATAAGATCTTTGTCCAAGGGGACGACAACCGCTTTGGCACACAATGTCGCCAAATATGCTTGCAACCATTCCGGTCTGGACTCAGAAAGCAAAGCTATCTTTTTATCCTTCAAATTAAGACCGTAAAGTGCGGTAGCTGTGTTAATTATATTATCGGAAAAAGCTTTATATGAAAGCTCTTTTACTTCGTCTTTATTAACTAGATATTTGTAAACTGCCTTTTCGCCAAACTTTCCGCAGTTTGTAACCAAAGCACGGACATCGGCAAAAACAGCAACTTTTTCCTTGGGTAAATAATTTCTCATCTGTGTGCCTCCTTGCGTTTTTGTATGCCAAAATAGCTTAAAATATCTATACGCATACGCGCACAACATAAAAATCATCATTTATTATATCCTATAAGCGCAAAAAAGTCAATAGCCAAGGAATAAATAAAGATTTCCAAGACAAAATATGGATGAGGTGACAAATTTATGAATGGCAACTACAAGAAATATGTAGAAGATAGAGCAAAACGGTCCCCCTGTTTTGTTAACACTCTTAAAGCTTTTGCAGTGGGCGGCTTGATATGCTGTGTCGGTAGGGCGATAACGGACTTATATGTACAGTTCGGAGCAGAGCTAAAAACAGCGCAGACCCTAAGTACGGTTACTCTTATATTTTTGGCAGGACTTATTACGGGCATCGGCTGGTTCAGTGCTATGGGCAAGTTTTCGGGGGCCGGCACCCTTGTGCCTATAACGGGCTTTGCCAACGCTATAGCGTCTACCGCCATAGAGAATAAGACGGAAGGCCTTATCTATGGTACCTGCGCAAAAATGTTTGTTATAGCAGGCCCTGTTATTGTTTTCGGCACCTTGGCGTCCTCTGTATACGGGGTTATATATTATATTGTGGAAAAGGTGATGTTATTGAGCGAGTTGTTTGCGTTTAAGGACGTTTGCGTAAAAAGCTATGCCTCTGTAGTGGGCAAGACCGAAAAGGCAGGTCCGCTGGCTTCTTGCTTTGATATGTGCGAGGAGGACGAGTATTTCGGCAAGAAAACCTGGGAAGAAGCGGAAAGCGAAATGGTACACCGATGCATAAACATATTGCTTGGCAAAGCAGACCGCACCCCCGATACCCTGAACCTTATCTGCGGTGGCGATCTGCTTAATCAATGCGTTGCCAGCAGTTTCGGCGTTAAGGAATGGGGCGTGCCGTACTTGGGGCTGTATGGCGCTTGCTCCACCTTTGGTGAAGCAATGCTTGTTGGCGGTGCATACGTGTCGGGCGGCTTCGCAAAGAACGCTTTGGGCTTTGCCAGCTCTCACTTTTGCTCTGCGGAAAAGCAGTATCGCTTCCCATTGGAATACGGCGGTCAGCGCACCCCTACGGCACAGAATACCGTAACGGGTTGCGGCGCCGTGCTGCTTGAAAAAGGGCAAGGTAAGGTTATGCTTGCAGACGGGATCGTAGGGAGAATAGTGGATGCAGGTGTAACCGATGTTAACAATATGGGCGCCGCTATGGCAAAAGCGGCGGCGGATACCCTAAGGCGTTACTTTGCGCTCAGCGGCAAATCGCCTGACGATTTTGACATAATCGCCACCGGCGACCTGGGTAGAGAGGGCTATGAGCTTTGCTGTGAGCTTCTCGGCGACGCTTATGAAAAAATAAGGGATAAATATACCGACTGCGGTATGATGATTTTCGATATGGAAGGGCAGGATGTCCATTCAGGCGGCTCAGGCTGCGGTTGCAGCGCCTCCGTTACGGCAGGCTATATGCTCCCACGCTTGGAGAGAGGGGAGATACAGCGCATATTGCTTGTGCCTACGGGCGCACTTATGAACCCAACAACGGTTTTTCAGGGACAAAGCATATCGGGTATTGCCCACGCAATTTGCTTTGAAAGGCGGGATTAATTTGCTTATAGAATATTTAAAGGTGTTTTTGGTTGGCGGAATAATCTGCGCCATAGCACAGGTGCTTATAGATAAAACGGCAATGACGGGCGCACGTATACTCGTTTCCTTTGTGGTGGCAGGCGTAATTCTTACGGGCATAGGCGTCTATCAAAAGGTGGTAGATTTCGGCACTTCCGGGGCAACCGTGCCTATTGTGGGCTTTGGCTATACGCTGGCAACCGCAACAAAAGAGGCGGTGGACAAGGACGGACTCCTCGGTGCTTTAACAGGCGGACTTACGGGCACCGCCGCAGGTATAACGGCGGCTGTAGTATTTGCATTTATATGGTCTCTTGTATTTAAAAGTAAGCAGAAATAAAAAAGGAACAAGCGTAAATATTAGGTGCATAAACATCCCCCTGTAAGCGTGTCGCCTACAGGGGGATAAATTATACATAAATTAAAGTTCTGTTCTGCGCTCTATGGCTTTGGACAGGGTAGAGACGTCGGCGTATTCTAAGGTAGCGCCTACCTGCAAGCCGTAGGCAAGGCGTGTAACCTTTATCCCGTGGGGAGCGATAAGCCTTTTAAGGTACATTGCCGTTGACTCGCCCTCTATGCTGGGGTTGGTGGCAACAATAATCTCCTTAACGTTGCCGTCAAGACGGCGCACAAGCTCCTTTACCGTAAGCTGTTCGGGACCGATGCCGTCCAATGGGGAGATAACGCCGCCAAGCACGTGGTAAACACCGCCAAACTCACGGGTTTCTTCAATAGCACTCATACTGCGGGAGTCCTCCACCACGCAAATAACGCTGCTGTCTCTACGTTCGTCCGCACAAACGTCGCATTTGTCATACTCGCTAAGCGTTCCGCAAACCTTGCAGAGCTTAACACAGCACTTCGCGCCCGTAAGTGCGGCGGCAAACTCCTTAACCTCGGTTTCGGGCAGGGAAAGCACGTGATACGCCAAACGGGTTGCGGTCTTTCTGCCTATACCGGGTAGCTTGGAAAACTGGTTTACAAGCCGTTCAAGTGACGGGGTCATAATTTAAAACAGACCGGGCATGCTAACATTGCCCGTAACCTTGGACATAGCCTCACTGTTGGTGGTTTCAACAGTCTTGTACGCTTCGTTAAAAGCGGCAACCAACACGTCCTGAAGGGTTTCTATATCGTCGGGGTCAACAATGGCAGGGTCTATCTCAACGGACTTAACAACCTTGTCGCCGCCGATAACAACGGTAACAACACCGCCGCCTGCCTTAACCGTGTACTCTTTTTCTTCAAGCTCTCCCTGCAGCTTTTCCATATCCTCCTGCATCTTCTGAGCCTGTCTTATCATTGCGTTCATATTCTGGGGGCCGCCGCCCATACCCTGAGGAAGTCTTACTTTCATAATTTATCGGTACTCCTTTTAAAATAATTCTTCAAACAACGTATTATTTTGCACCTCTTCACCGGGTGCTTTTTCTATTTTTACGGTTATAGGACTGCGCATAACCTCTTGGGCACAAGCCATAAGAAGCTCCATCGCCTTGGGGGAGGAAAGCCTGTCCTCTGCTATATCGCTGTCGGGTGTTATAGTCAAACCACCGTCCTTTAGCGCAAAGCTTGCTGTGGAGGCAAAGGCGTATACCGTACCGGCACCTCTTCTTGATAGTGCCTCCAAAAACTCGGCACGTTTGCTGAACGGTGTAGCCTTAGCTTCTGCCGGTGCCGCCTTCGGTACGGGTGTTTCTGTTGCTTTTTGCTTTTCTGCAGGTGCTGCTTTGGGATGTGCGGGTTTAACGGGCACGCCTGCTTCAAGGGCGGATACCCTTGCACGCAAGGCATCCACTCCGCCAACCAGCAGGGGAGTGGAAAGCTTTATAACCGCCATCTCCGCCACAAGTTTTTTGTTCTGTGCAGAATAGCCAAGTCTGGACTGCGCCTCCGAAAGCACTTCGAAGAAATACAAAAGCTGTTCTTTGGTTACCCTCTTTGCCAGCTCTAAAAGCTTCTCGAACATAGATTTGCTGAAACAGAAAGAACTGCCAAGCTTGTTAAGCCCGATGCCGGGCAGGCTTTGTATAACCATAAGGTCACGGGTCAAATAGTTAAGCTGTCCCACAAGAGTCGCCAAATCACGGGAGTTGCGATACAGCTTGTCAAGTATCCCCATTGCCTCGGAAACATTGCCTTCCGCCGCATAGCTGAGCAGGGAAACCACTTCTTCGTTGTTGGCTATACCAAGCTGCCTTTCGGTAGCTGAATACTCTATCTTTCCGTCACCCAGTGCGGCAGTACAAGACTCCAAAAGGCTAAGTGCATCTCTCATCGCACCGTCGGAAAGCCTTGCGATAAGGTTTACGGACTCTTCGTCTATGTTAATCTTTTCTTCGTTACATACGTGCTTAACTCTGTCGCCTATGACCTCCGCATCAATACGCCTGAACTCAAAACGCTGACAACGGGAGATTATGGTAGAGGGTATCTTTTGCAATTCTGTGGTTGCAAGTACAAACATTACGTACTCGGGCGGTTCTTCCAAGGTCTTAAGTAAAGCGTTGTTTGCGCTGTCCGTAAGCATATGAACCTCGTCCACAATATACACACGCTTTTTAAGGGTAGAAGGGGGATAAACCACCTCGTCCCTTATGGCACGTATACTGTCAACACCGTTGTTGCTGGCTGCGTCTATTTCCAAAACATCGGT
>JAZSIW010000042.1:0-10399 GCA_045534025.1 Eubacteriales bacterium
TATGATATAGACGGTATCCACTTCGATGACTATTTCTACATAAGCATTGACTCTACATCCACCGACCTGGCGTTCGACCAGGATGCGTTCAATAAGTACGGCGCTTCCTACGGCTCCTCCTCCAGCCTTTCTGTTCGTAAGGAATTCCGCCGTCAGCAGGTTAACACCTTGCTTAGCGAAATTTACACCAGCATTAAGGACTATAACGAAGACATCATATTCGGTATCTCCCCTGCAGGAAATATCGACAATAACCAAAACGGTTACCTCTGCGCAGATATCAAGACTTGGTGCTCCACCCCCGGTTATGTGGACTATATCTGTCCTCAGGTTTACTGGAGCTTTGAGTACGCCTCTAATTTTGCTAAGTTTGACGTTTGTACCAACGATTGGGCAGAGCTTTGTACCGCGCCCGAGGTTGACCTTATTATAGGTATTGCTACCTACCGTGGCGAAAATACAGCAAGCTATTCTTCTACCGATCCGGGCTGGTACAATAATGATGACAATATTGCACGGATGCTCACGTTCCTTAAGAATCATCACCGTGCAAGCGGTTGGATAATGTTTAAGTACGAAAGCACATATAATATTCTCAGTGACGGGTATTCCTCCGGCTTCTCTCAGGAGATTAACAATTACATAGGTATGGTTAAGGACTGGTAATATCCCCCCGTCTGACGCGAAAGGATAGAGTGTATGGCAAAAAGACTTTTGGCTTTGCTTACAGCAGTGCTTATGCTTGCCGGCCTTTGCGCCTGCGGCGGATTTGATAAAGATGATAAGAAGGACGAGGCTGCCCAAGCGGGTAACCTCTCCTCTACCGAAGATAAGGAAAACGGCTCTTCCTCCGGAAGCAGCGAGGAGGATGAGGTCGGCCCTTCTTCCGAAAGCAGCGAGGAAGCTGAAAGCAGTGAAGTTGCGGAAAGCAGCGAGGAGGACGAGAACGTGGAAAACGGTCGCAAGCCCCTTAATTATGAATATATGAAGGGTACATGGTTGTATCAGTACAACAGCACTACCCTCTTCCGCGAAAACGGTGAGCAGAGGGACGAGGCGGAGTACAGACAGCTTGTTGAAACGATTTGTACCAATTTGCAAAGAGACGGCTACAATACGGTGTTTTTGCAGGTGCGAGGCCATGGCGACAGCTTCTATCCTTCCGAGCTTTATCCTCCTTCCCGCTATGCGGTTGCCGACTATGACAGCGAGTTTGTTTATGACCCCCTTGAAATCTTTGTGGAGACAGCACACAAACATGAAATCTCCATCCACGCATGGATAAATCCCTACCGATTGCTTTTGGCATCCCAGATAGGGGACGTACCGGACGAATATGCCATAAAGCAATGGTATAACGAAAAAGAGGGCGATTACATAATCCGTCTTGAGGACAGATATTATGCCAACCCTGCTTACGAGGAAGTGCAACAGCTTGTTATCGACGGTGCTACCGAAATATGCGCTAACTATGATGTGGACGGTCTGCACATAGACGATTATTTCTATCCCTCTCACGTGCCTGATGATTTTGATAAGTACGCTTATGCGGCGTTGGGCGACGGCAGGACCTTAAAGCAGTTCCGTTACGACAGCGTTAACAGCCTGGTTAAGGGTTTGTACAATGCGGTACACGCAGTTCATCCCGATTTGATGTTTGGCATATCCCCCGCAGGGAATATGGACAACAACCGCGGCTATCTTTCCGCAGATATAGACACTTGGTGCACCACCCCCGGTTATATTGACTACATAGCACCGCAGGTTTATTGGAGCTTTGACTATTATAAGGATTTTGCAAAATTTGACGTTTGCTCCAAGGCATGGGCAGAGCTTGTTACCTGTGAAGAAGTTAAGCTTGTTCTCGGCATGGGTCTTTACCGCACCGTGGGCGTTAAGTATCAGGAAAGCGACCCCGGTTGGTTCCTGTATAAGGACAATATGAAGCGGATACTTGAATTCACTTACGATTTCGAGCCTGCAGACGGCTTTATAGTTTTTGACTATTGCTCTATGTACGATATTTATACAGGCGAATATTTGACGGAAAATTCAGAAGAAATACAAAATATGCTACCCTTGCTTAAGGGCGAGGAATAGGCCTTAGGGCTTTGTTTAAGGAGAAAAATATGACAAGAAGAATTAAAGCCATTATTGCATTATTGCTTACCTTCGCTTGCTTGTTTACTTATGTTGCTTGCGGCGATGACACATCCGGTGATAAGGATGACGCTATCAAGGTGGACAACCAAAGCAACGAAACAAGTAACGACCTTAAAGGCTCTGAGGAAGTCAGCGAATTTATATCTCAGCTTGTTTCCGGTGAAGACAGCAGCGCTGACGACAGCGGCGAGGAAGAGCCTGAAACCTCCGACTCTAAGCTTCACTGCATTCCTGCTGACACTTTCAGCGACACCGATGCAGACGGCAATGCTCAGCGTGACCCCAATTATACCGCCGTTAACTACGAAAGCATGCGCGGCATTTGGCTTGACCAATTCAGCATGAGCAGCATTTATTCTGCAGGCAGCAAGCAGAAGCCCGAAGAAAACTTTACCCGTATGATAGACAAGATTTGTAAGGGCGTTGCAGACGCAGGCTTTAACACCATTGTTGTTCAGGTGCGTCCTAACGGCGACAGCTTCTATCCCTCCAAGTATTATGCACCCTCTTACTACGTTGTTGGTAAATACGGCAACGAGTTTGAGTATGATATGCTTAAGATATTTGTAGAGACCGCACACGTTTACGGCCTTTCCTTCCATGCTTGGGTTAACCCCATGCGTCTTATGGCGGGTCTTAACCTTAACAACTGCGGCGATCAGTATCCCCTTACCCAGTGGTACAAGGACGAGGCAAAGCGCGCTTCCAACCTTTCTCAGTCCGGCGACCTTATGTATCTCATCCCCGGCGTTAAAGAGAACCAGCAGCTTGTTTGGGACGGCGTTACCGAAATCTGTACCAACTATAATGTAGACGCTGTACATATCGACGACTATTTCTATCCCACTATGGATGCAAGCTTTGACTTGGTTCATTGGGAAACCGTTAAGGACAATTATGACTACGGCGTTGAGGAGCTTAGCCGCCGTGCTTACCGTTTGGAACAGGTTAACACCTTGGTTAAGGGTATGTACGATGCAGTTCACGCTGTAGATCCCACCCTTTGGTTCGGTATCTCCCCTGCAGGTAACATCCACAACAACCTTAACGCTCTTTATGCAGACGTTAATACCTGGTGTGCTGTTGAGGGTTATTGCGACTATATCGTTCCTCAGGTATATTGGGGCTTCGAGCATCCCTCCACGGCAAGCAAATTTGACGTTTGCTGTCAGTCCTGGCTTAACCTTTGCACCAGCGATGCTGTAAGACTTGTTATCGGTATCGGCATCTACAGAATAAACAGCAAGAACAACAGCGAGTTTAAGGAATACGCAGAGCACGATGACGTTACCAAGCGTCAGCTTGAGTATATCGCAGGTATGGATAAGAACGATGGCTTTGTGTTCTACACCTACAGCACAATGTTCAACTCCTCCGGTACCCTTCAGGGTATTCAGAAGGAACGCAAGAACTTCCTTCCCACCCTTAAGGCTTTCGGCGGCGATAAGGCTTACACCGTTGTAACCTACGACGAAGTTGCAGACGAAGAAAGCGCAGCAGAAAGCACCGACGTGTCTTCTGCAGAAGTATCCGAATAAGATAATTAAAAGGGCTGTTGCATATTGCATCAGCCCCTTTATGTATATAGGGCAAACAGTTTACTCCCGCCGAAAGCGTAGTAACAGAATAAACGGCAGGATTTGCGGTGACGTGCATCTCCTGCCGTTGTGTTATATTTTGACGTTATGTCTCGGGGCGCCTTGGGACGTCGCCCCCTACAGGTGCTATCTGTTACGCCTTGCGTCAATGTTTAAAAATATAAACTTTAAAAAAACCTTTTCAAAACAGAATAAATGTGTTATAATAATCCTGTATAAGTAGAATTGGGGCATTATGCTTGGCAGGAGGTGCGGCTTTTTGGAATTTAATACTAAAGAAAAGGCTGCACTGACCGAGGAGCTTAACCGTGGCATAATCTCCCACGCATACATCATAGAGGGGGCGGCAGGTGTCGGCAAAAAAGCATTTGCCCTGGATATGGCAAAAGCCATCCTTTGTACGGCACAGACAAGACCTTGCGGAGCATGCACCGCTTGCCGCAAATGCGCCGAGGGGAACCACCCCGATCTGCACTTTTACGCACCCGACGGCAACAGCTTTAAGGTGGACTTGGTGCGTGATATACGCCGTGGCGTCAGCCTTACTCCAAGTGAAGGAGACAGGGCGGTATATATCCTGCAGGACGCCCACGCCATGACTGCAGCGGCGCAAAACGCCCTGCTTAAGGTCTTTGAGGAGCCACCGCTTGGCACCGTGTTCTTCCTGCTTACGGAAAAAAGGGAGGCACTGTTGCCTACCGTTCGCTCAAGAGGGCGTATAATCCGCCTTTCTGCTGCGGCGGACGAAAAGGTCTATGCTTATCTTAAAGAACAGTTTCCGAGGGCGGAGGAAAAGGCCTTGCAGGACGCTGTGCGTATGGCGGAGGGGGCCTACGGCCGTGCCGAAGCTATTATGAAAAAAGAGGGTAGGACCGAGCGAGAAGCGGCACTTAAGCTGTGTCACACCGTGTTTAATCCCACCACCCGTTTCGGATTGTATACGGCGTTCCTTGGCCAGGCACGAAAGCGAGAGTCGCTGGTGCAGATAATAGATTACTTAACCGTAGCGGCACGGGACGTGCTGTGTGCTAAACTCAACTGCGGCACGGGCACTTTGCTTCCCACCGAGGAGGCGGCGGGCTTTGCTGCTGAGAACACCGGCGTGGCGCTGTACGAGATATTTGAGGCGTTTTTGGAATGCGCCCGTTCATTACGAAGAAACACCGATGGGGGCACTGCACTTACCGAGCTTTGCAGGCGCATAACCCAAGGGAAAGGATAAATTATGGCAGAAAACGAAATCAAAACCAAAAAGGAAAACAATACACATCAAGGCGGCAACCGTCGTCCCCACCGCGGCGGTCACGGCAGGCCCCATCACGGCGGCAGACCTAAGCCCCACGTTGAGAAGTCCGAGGCGGCAGTAGCGGAAGAGGGCGAAAAGAAGCAACGTCCCCTCCGTCGCAACCATGAGGAAAAGCCTCTTCGTCGCAACGAAGAACAAAGAAGTGAGCATAAGGCAGAACATAAAAATCAAAAACGCCCTGCACACCGTCCTCACAAAGAGGAGCAATCCGTAAAAGAGCCTTTGCCTAAAAAGCAAGAGCATAAGAAGCCCGCAAGCGGCAGGATGAGCTTTGTTGCCGAGCGTCAAACGGCAGAACAAAAGGCTTTTGAAGAAGCGAAGGACATTATGCTGGAGGCACAGTCCAAGCGTGCGGAAAATGCGAAAGAAGCTGTCGATGAGCCTAATGTGGAGGTTGTGGGTGTTCGTTTTAAGCAGACGGGCAAGATATATTACTTTGCGCCTGCGGGTATAAGCTTTACGGCGGGCGAGGGTGTTATTGTAGAAACCGCCCGCGGACAAGAGTACGGCTTTGTTGCTTTTGGCAACCGTATGGTAAACGAAAAGGAAACCGTACAGCCTCTTAAGGAGGTTATACGCAAGGCGACTGAGGCAGACCTTGCGAAGCACGAGCAAAACAAGCTGCTGGAAAAGAAAGCCGCTACCGTATGGGAGGAGCTTGTTAAAAAGCACAAGCTGGTGATGAACCTTACGGAAGTGGAATACACCTTTGATAACAGCAAGCTTATATTCTATTTTACCGCTGAGGGCAGGGTTGACTTTCGTGAGCTGGTTAAGGACTTGGCGGCGGTGTTCCGTACCCGTATAGAGCTTAGACAGATCGGCGTAAGAGACGAGGCGAAGTTCCTTGGCGGCATCGGCGTATGCGGTATGCCATTCTGCTGCAACCGTTTTTTGCCTGACTTTGTACAGGTTTCCATTAAGATGGCGAAGGAGCAGAATTTGTCCCTCTCCTCCTCTAAGATATCCGGCAACTGCGGCAGACTTATGTGCTGTTTGCGCTACGAACAGGATGTGTACGAAAGCGAGTACACCACTTTCCCAAGAACGGATATGGTGGTGCGTACCCCTGTGGGTACGGGCGTTATTACCGAAAGTAACTTCATCAACGGTAAAATCAAAGTTCGCATGGACGGCGACGGAACCGCTGTTTATAAGATATTCACCCGTGACGAGGTTAAGGTTATAGGCAAGGCGAAGAGCCACAATGACGAAGCCCTTGAAAAAGAGCTTAAGGCGCTTGAGGACTGATTTATGGTATTTTCTTCACTTATATTTCTGTTTGGGTTTCTTACGGTAACCCTTGGGCTGTACTATGCTGTTCCTCGTCGCTTTAAAAACCTTGTGCTATTTACTATGAGCCTTGTGTTTTACGGCTGGGCAGAGCCATTGTTTATAATAATAATGATGGTATCGGTGGCAAGTGCGTTTTTCTTGGGTTTTCCCATTGCCAAATACCGTGGACAAAACATTAAAAAGGCAAAAACCTTTCTTGTGCTGTCTTTGGCACTTAACCTTGTTTGGCTCCTTTTCTTTAAGTATCTCAACTTCTTTATAGAAAATCTCAGTCTGATACCCGCCCTTTCCGGCTTGCAGACGGTACAGCAGTACTCTTTGCCCTTTGTGTCGGAAATCCCCTTTAACTTTGTACTGCCTTTGGGTATCTCCTTCTACACTTTCCAGATAATGTCTTACACTATTGACCTATACCGTGGGCAGACGGAGGTGCAGCGCAACTTCATCTCCTTCGGCGCTTATGTTACCCTGTTCCCTCAGCTGGTGGCAGGACCTATAGTGCGCTACAGAGATGTGGACGATATGCTGGCGGAGCGCAAGGAGACCGTTGCGGATTTTGCCGCAGGTGCAAGACGTTTTTGTACGGGTATGTGCAAAAAGGTGCTGCTTGCAGATGTGGCAGACAGCTATGTTAACTATTTTAACGCCGGACTTGCCGTGGATGACACGGTCCTCGGCGGTTGGCTGGTAGTTATATTCTACACCTTCCGCATTTATTTTGACTTTTCCGCTTATTCTGATATGGCTATCGGCTTGGGCAAGATGTTTGGTTTTCATTTTTTGGAAAACTTCGACTACCCTTACATCTCTAAAAGTATTACCGAGTTCTGGCGCCGTTGGCATATCTCCCTTTCCTCTTGGTTCAGGGAGTATGTTTACATACCTCTGGGCGGTAACCGCAAGGGCAAGGTGCGCCAATACATAAACCTTGCGGTGGTTTGGTTCCTTACGGGCTTTTGGCACGGCGCTTCCTGGAACTTTATTATATGGGGAGTTTACTTCCTTATATTATTAATAGTAGAAAAAGCCTTTCTGCTTAAAGCCTTGGAAAAAACACCTTCCGTATTCAGACATATCTACGCACTGTTTTTTGTGGCTGTCGGTTGGCTTATCTTTTATTACACCGACACGGACGCAGGGCTTACCTGCCTTAAGGCTATGTTCGGCAGCGGCGCTCTCAGCTCGCCTACAGTGGGCTTTACGGCGTTTCACGCTTTGCCCACTCTGCTTCTTTTTGCGGTGGCGGCAACCCCCTACCCCAAAAAGCTGTGGGACAGCTACCTGCGTCGCAGCGAAGCAGGCAGAGTTGTTGCGGCAGTATTGCCCGTAGCAGGCCTTTTCGTGTGCATAAGCTTTATGGTGGCTTCCTCTTACAGCCCCTTCCTGTATTGGAACTTTTAAGGAGGCGGCATTATGAAGAAATTTAAAAACAAAATATCCGATATTATTACAATAGTGCTGTTTTTGGCACTGATTGCAGGCTTTAGCCTTACGTTTGCGGCGCTTCCGGATATGGAAAGCTCTGCGGTGGAGGGAGAACGCTCGCTTCAGCAGCTGCCAAACTTCGCTTTGGGCACTATGGATACTTCAGGTACGGAATATAAGGGTGCGGATTATCTTATCCACGGCAAGCTGGCGGACGACTTTGACGAGTATTTCTGTGACCAGTTTCCTCTTAGAAACATGTTCCTCTCCTTAAGTTCCTATACTCAGCTTGCTTTCGGCAGGGGCGTTAACAACGGCGTTCTTTACAAGAACGGCGAGCTTGCTGCAACCAAGTTTAACGCTGTGGGCTTTGATACCGATACCGAGTATTATGACAAGGCTCATGTTAAGGCAGGCGTGCAAAATCTTAACAGCGTCTGCAAAGAGCTTGGTATCCCCGTTTCCGTTATTCTGCCTCCCAGAAGCATTGACGTTAAGGCAAACAGGCTTTTATATCCCACCGAGGGCTCTGACAGTCTTAACGCGTTGATAAAGGAAAACATAAGCAGTAAATACTATATAGACCTGCTTGGTACCATGCGTGCTCTTGACAAAACGGGGGAGCAACCCTATTTTAAAACAGACCACCATTGGACGGTAAAAGGCGCCTATTACGCTTACGCCGCCCTTATGGAAAGCTGGGGCATTACCCCTTATGCCATGGAGGACTTCAGTTTTGAAACGGTGACCGAAGATTTCAAGGGCACCTCCCTTCGTAACGGCAACTATTACTTTATGGACGGCGAGACTTTGCAAATAGCCCGTTACCCCGGTGACGATACCTTGGTGGTGTCTAAGCTTAATGTGGGCTTCGGTGTCAGCGAAGGTTTTGCAGGTATGTACAATTTTGCCGCCGCAGAGGGCGAGAATGCTTATGACGTGTTCCTGTACGGAAAAAACGCGTTTATGAGCATTGTGAAGCCTGACGAGGAGAGGGAGACACTGCTTGTTATGAAGGACTCCTTCGGCCATAGCCTTGTGCCTTTTCTTACCCGTCACTATGACGTTGTGGTTGTGGACATAGACCTGACCGCCAAAGGCGTGGAGCTGAGTCAGACCGTTTCCAAAATCAACCCGGACCGTGTACTTGTGGTATATAACCTTGCAAATGTTATAGGAACCGACAGGCTTAACAAAATGAAATAATTATGCATATACAATAAATATTTATGCATATCTTTGTGCAAATTTCCGATGAATTTGCGGCGGTGTTTATCACCGCCGCTTTGTTTTTTCAAAAACAGGTGCTTTTACGGGAAAATTTTGTAAATATTTTGTTAACACAAGAACAAACCAAAGGGCAAAAAGGCCAAAAAAGCCCATAAATAGTGGTTTCCATAATGTGGAAGCACTATTTGTGGTGAAAACAAAAAATTAAATAATAGCCTAAAATTTGTAAATTTTATGAAAGTTTTTTTCGAAAAAGTATTGACATCTATTGACTTTTCAGATATAATAATAAACTGCACTACAAGCGCAGTTTTGCGGAAAAAGCCGCAAAATTTAGGGTAAAAACAGGGCAAAACCCCTTGTTTTTTAAGGCTTTTGGCTATCTTTTACGGGTAGCAAAAAATGATTAAAACGGAGAGAGTGGTTAAAAATGATGACACCTAAAACCCTTGGCCCCAACGTTAGGATGAACTTCTCCAAAACCGAAGAAGTATTGGAGATGCCCAACCTTATTGAGGTACAGAAAAAGTCTTTTCGTGATTTCGTAGATAAGGGCGTGCGTGAGGTTTTGAGGGACGTTTCCCCCATGACCGATTATTCAGGCAACCTTATTATCGAATTTGTGGATTATTCTCTTAACGATGCACCCAAATACACCGTTGAGGAATGTAAGGAAAGAGACGTTAACTATGCTGTTCCCTTTAAGGTTCTCGTAAGGCTTACCAATAAGGTAACCGGCGAGGTTAAGGAACAGGAAATCTTTATGGGTGAATTCCCCTATATGACCGAAAGCGGCACCTTTATCATCAACGGTGCAGAGCGTGTTATTGTCAGTCAGATAGTTCGTTCCCCCGGTGTTTATTTTGACGTTACCGATGACAAAAACGGCAAAAAGCTTTATTCCAGCACCGTTATTCCTTACAGAGGCGCTTGGCTGGAGTATGAAACCGACTCTTCCGATGTATTTTACGTACGCATAGATAAGAACAGAAAGATTCCCATCACCGTGCTTCTCCGTGCTTTCGGTCTTGGCAGCAACGAACAGATAGAAGAACTGTTCGGCGACGACGTTAAGATAAAAGCCACTCTTGAGAAGGATTCTATGGTGGCGGAAGCTCTTAAGAACGGCACTACCCCCGTGGAAGAAGCTCTTAAGGAGATCTACAAAAAGCTTCGTCCCGGTGACCCGCCCATCGTAGAAAGCGCACAGGTGCTTCTCAACAACCTGTTCTTTGATCCCAAGAGATACGATATCTCCCCCGTGGGCAGATATAAGTTCAATAAAAAGCTTGCCCTCGGCAAGCGTATTATAGGCACCACCCTTGCACGTCCCGTTATATCCCCCGTTACCGGTGAGCTTGTGTTTGACGCAGGCGAAAAG
>JAZSIW010000095.1:0-11415 GCA_045534025.1 Eubacteriales bacterium
CGACTTGCCTTCTTAAGACCGTTGATAAACTGAGAGTAGTTGATACCTTCAACCTTGCACTGTGCGGAGATTCTGGTTATCCAAAGCTTTCTGAAATCTCTCTTCTTCTGCTTTCTGCCGGCGAATGCGTAGTTGCCGCTCTTCATTACGGCCTGCTTCGCCATCTTAAAATGCTTACTCTTACTGCCCCAATAGCCCTTAGCTAACTTGAGAATCTTATTTCTTCTCTTGCGGGTCATTAATGCGCCTTTTACTCTTGCCATTTATTTTTTCCTCCCAAATATTACGTAATAATTATGCGTAGGGCATCATCTTCTTAAGATGTGCTGCGTTACCGGATGCAACATAGCCGGCTTTTCTAAGGATTCTCTTACGCTTGGGAGTCTTAAGACCAAGCTTGTGACGACGACCGCTGTGGTTCATCTTAACCTTACCGGTAGCGGTAAAGGAGAAACGCTTTTTGGATGCGCTATGTGTTTTAATCTTGCCCATTTTAAATATTTCCTTTCACTTATTATACTGTGTTTTACTTGCCTTTTGCTGTTTTCTTAGGCGGCGCAAGTATGGTTATCATATTTCTGCCGTCAAGCAAAGGCTGCTTTTCAACTGTACAAAGCTCGCCGCAACCCTCGATAAACTTACCCAGCAATTCAGCACCGCGTTCGGGTCTTACAATTTCACGGCCCATAAACTTAACCATAACCTTAACCTTCTTACCGTCTTCAAGGAAAGACTTTGCACGGTTAAGCTTGGTGTTAAAGTCGCCTATTGCGATATTACATCTAAGCTGAATTTCCTTAGTTTCAAGGACAGGCGTCTTCTTCCTGTTCTCTTTGTCGCGCTTTTCTTTGTCAAAGCGGAACTTGCCGAAATCCAAAATCTTGCAAACAACGGGGTTTGCTTCCGGCGCAATCTCAACCAAGTCAAGCCCTGCATCTGCGGCTATGCGCAGTGCAACATCCGTCTTAACAATACCAAGCTGATTACCCTCCTGGTCTATCAAGCGAACCTCGCTTGCCTTAATTTGTTCGTTGATAAGCTGCTTTTTGCTGATAACAAAACACCTCCAAATAAAACAAAAAAGGCTGTGAAAGCCAAATTCCACACCCTCAAAACATAAACCCACATCGGCACAAAACGCCCACATCGGTCCTTTAAAGGTATTAACCTTATGCCCTAAGCATCGGGTGGAACAAAAGCTCACTTCTTTTTATCACTACGAGAGTTTAGCATAAAACCCTTCGCTTGTCAATAGATTTTTACAAATTTTTAGGTATTTTTTTTAATAGAACGGTGCAAATAAGCCCTGTGACCGCCCCAAACACCGTGCCTGCAACTAAAAGCACAGGTGCATAGGAAAAAACGTAAAAACTACCCATAAGCGTCGCCGCCGCACAAAGCTGTGCCATATTGTGGCAAACCGCACCCGCAACGCTTACGCCCGTCACTCCAAAAAAGCTCTTCCCGTAAAGCAAAAGCATAAGGGCAAAGGAGCACAATGCACCGCAAACACCGTAAATAAGGGAAGTAATATTGCCAAACAGCAAAGCGGAGAGGAATACACGGCAAAGGTTTATGCCAAGGGCGTACTTCCACCCCATACGGTACAGAACAAAAAGGACCGCAATGTTGGCAAACCCCACCTTAACGCCGGGCACACCCACGTCAAAGGCGGCAATATGCTCCACATAGCTCATTATCAAAGCCAAACACAGAAGCACCGAAAGCCTTGCCACCGTTGCCGCGTTGTTTTTTTTGCTCATCCCGTTACACCGTCCAATTCACCCTGTCCCACAATGTATATACCTATCCCTTGGGGCAGGCACAGTATGCATTGTCCCTTGCGGTTGATACGGCCTTGCCTTACGCAGTCGCCTCCGTCACACTCCGCACTTTCCATATATACCTTGCCTTGCTCTATAACCGCCCGTCCCAAAAAGACCCCGTCTTTTTCTATGTCAATGCGCCCGTCCAAGTCAAGACTGTAGCTTCCGTAAAGCTTTCCGTCTATACGTACCTCAACACGGGTACCTGCCTCCTTGGGCAACAGCATAAGCGCAAGCCCTACGGCAAGCAGTACGGTTATAAGCAAAACATCTCTAAAAAGATGCTTCTTTTCAGTTTTCATAGCCGTAAAATTCGCCTGTAACATTAACCGGCACTATTGCATTGGTAGCATCGGTAACGGCCTTTATAAAGCCTTCGGCGCGCTCCTCTGCAACAGAGGCCTTAAGCTTTATGCCAATACCGAACTCGCTGTCCTCGGTGCGCACTCCGTGGGCGGACATAAGCTGCATAACACGGTTGTAGCGGCTGTAGTCCATCTCCATCTCCAAAAGCAAAAAGGGTTTAAGAAAAATTTTCTCCGCCCCGTCAACGCCAATCTTCGCCCCGGTGGAGTAAGCACGTACAAGCCCGCCTGCGCCAAGCAGTACACCACCGAAATATCTGGTAACCACCACCGCACAGTCGCAAAGCTCCTCCTTGCGCAACACCTCCAGCACAGGCAGACCTGCCGTGCCGTGGGGCTCTCCGTCATCGGAAAACCTTGCCATATTCCCCTCACGCAGTATATATGCGTAAACGTTATGGGTAGCGTCGGAATATTTGGAGCGTATTCTGTTTATAAATGCCAGTGCCTCCGCCTCGGTAGTTACGGGGGCGGCGTTGCCGATAAACTCGCTCCGCCGCTCTACAAACTTACTTTCAGCCGCTTTTTTTAAGGTGAAGTAGCCTTTTCCCATTTTTAATTAACAAACTCGTTGTATACGGTGCGTATAGCGCTGTCAAAGTCGTGCTCTTCCACACCGATGATAATGTTAAGCTCGCTGCTGCCCTGATCTATCATTCTTATGTTGATGCCTTCTCTTGCCAAAGCGTCAAACACACGGCAGGCGGTACCCTGTGTGCGTATCATGCCTCTGCCAACAACCGCAATAAGGCCGATGCCCTTTTCTATGTCAATATTATCGGGGGATACAAGTGCGCTTATGCGGGAAAGAAGCTGGCGCTCTCTGCCTTTGATGGCGCTTTCAGCCACAACAACGCTCATTGTGTCAATGCCGGAGGGCAAATGCTCAAAGTTAATGCCCATCTCCGCAAGCACGCTAAGCACCTTCATGCCAAAGCCCAGCTCGCTGTTCATCATGTCTTTTTCTATGTTGATAAGCGCAAAGCCCTTCTTGCCCGCAATACCTGTAATGATGTACTCGTTCTGGTACTGCTCGGTAGTGGCAACAATCCTTGTGCCGGACGCCTCAGGCTCGTTAGTATTCTTGATATTTATGGGTATGCCCGCAATCTTAACGGGGAAAATAGCATCCTCGTGAAGCACGGAAGCGCCCATATAAGCAAGCTCTCTAAGTTCGCGATAGGTGATGATGTTAATGGGCTTGGGATTTTCCACAATTCTGGGGTCGGCCATCAAAAAGCCGGAAACGTCAGTCCAATTTTCGTATATATCTGCAGTAACAGCGCGTGCAACTATTGCACCCGTGATATCGCTGCCGCCTCTGGAGAAGGTAACTATCTCACCGTCAACGCCTCTGCCGAAAAAGCCGGGGATAACGGCGTTTTCACAGCTTTCAAGCACGTGCCCCATAACACGGTTGGTCTTAACCGCATCAAAGTTGCCGTCCTTGTCAAAGAAAACAACGGTTGCCGCATCAATAAACTCGTAGCCCAAATAGTCGGCAAGCAGTATCCCGTTAAGATACTCACCGCGGCTTGCGGCATAGTCCTTGGTACAGCCGTCGGAGAAAGCCTTGCGTATAATTGCAAACTCCTCATGCAGACTAACGGAAAGCCCCAGCTCTTTTATAATGCTGTTGTAGCGCTCCTCTATCTTTGCAAAAATACTGCCCCAGTCCCCGCCCTCTGCCGAGGTAAGCTGACAGGCAAGCAAAAGGTCGGTAACCTTGTCATCACCCGAAAAGCGCTTGCCGGGTGCGGAGGGAACAACAAAGCGCCTACCTTTATCCGCTGTAATAATATCTTTAACCTTTTTAAACTGTCCTGCGTCCGCCAAAGAGCTGCCGCCGAACTTAACAACCTTCTTAAGTATCTTTTCCATAAAAAACACCAACTTTACCCATTTAATTCTTTGTTACTATAATATCACAACAAAACCGGTTTTGCAACAGTATGATAAAGTTTTTTGCACCTCAGACAAAAAAGCCTTGACAAACGCCTTGGCGGTATAGTAAAATACAGTGGTACAAATAAATATGCCTGCATAGTTAAATGGATATAATAAACCCCTCCTAAGGGTTAGTTATGGGTTCGATTCCCGTTGCGGGTGCCAGAAGCGGCGAGATAAATCTCGCCTAAAAGAAGAAAGAATAGAGAATAAATTAAGAAAGAATAAAGAAATGTGCGTTTTGTGCCGCTTCATTGTTTTTTCTTTATTCTCTATTCTTTATTGTTTATTCTTTCAAATGACAACTCCATGAGGTAAAATATGAAAAAACAAAATCCGTTATTGGATAAATCTCTCCTTTTCGCCGCTCGCATAGTAAAACTCAATAAGTATCTTACCAAAGAGAAGCACGAAACAATAATCGCAAAGCAAATTATCCGAAGTGCTACAAGCATTGGTGCAAACGCCAATGAAGCGATCTATGGCATCAGTAAGGCAGATTTTATTGCAAAACTTCAAATTTCTTTAAAAGAAACTGCCGAGACCGAATATTGGCTTAGGTTATTGGTTTTATCGGAATGCATAGCCGAACAAGAGGGCGAGTCTTTGCTTGCAGATTGTTTGGAAATTAAGAAGATTCTCGTTTCAACTCTTAATACAGCAAAAGAAAACAAGTGATATAAACACCGCCTGCCGTGAACGAAAAACGGCAGGCGGTGTTTGTATATATTACTATGGTGGCGCAAATTGACGGAGGCGACCGTTTTGCGCCTTTTTAATTGAGTTTTATTCTGCGCTGCTTTCTTCGGGAACTACTTCTTCCCCGTAGATGTCAGCGTGAGGCACTTCGGAAATGTTGTAGTTCTGTCTAAAGTTCATTATCATTTGTTCAATGCTATCTTCGTAGGAATAACCGCCATAACTATCTCTTGTGTCATCGATAAAGTTGTATTCTTCGTGAGAGTTTATTCCCCATTTTATAGTGCCATCTGGATATTTAACAATATTGGTAGCTGTAAGAACACACCATCTTGAAAGCATGCCGTGGTAAACTGTGTTGAAGTTAACTTTGTGCATAAAGCTTACTCTATTAAATGGCAATGTTCTTTCGTCGAAATTTGGTATTTTGATTTGCTTTAAAGACATAAAATAAACATCTATATTCTCAATTGAAACGAAAGAATATCCATAGTGGTTCATTCTTCCGCACAAATAGTTAGTGTCACGAGCGCTGTAGGCCTGCGCCGTTATATTATCCAACTGTTCCTGAATAAGGAAGGAGAGGTCAAGACCTTCAAGTGAGGTGATGTACTCGGGCTGGAGGGGCATTTCGTAGCTGTAGGTTTCTGCGGTAAGAACATAGTGGTTGTCTACAGCTTCCTGTGTAAGGCTTGCGGTAACAACAGCTGTTTCGCCGTTGGCGTACTGCGCCTTATCAAAGCTGTATTCCACATAAAGCTGTGCATCTACAGAGCAAGCGGCGTTGTTAACGGAAATCTCACAGAAGGGAGAGATGCCGGAAATAACAAAATCAATACCCGTAAAGGGGTCAACAGGTGTTTCAACTATAATTTCTTCAGATGACTCGCTTTCCTCAGAGGGTTCGGATACTGCGGGTGCATCGGGAATTTCCACAACGGGCAGGCTGTCAATAAGACTTGCGTCAAACTTCAAAATCAAAGCCGCATCAAGGCTGTTTATAATTCCGTCCTGATTAACGTCGCCAAGATAAACCACGGTGCTTTTGGGAGCTTCGCTTTTCAGGTTGCTTGCGGCAAAAACAGAAAGGCTAAGCACGGTGGCAAAGCACAAAAGCCACGCAACAATTCTTAAACTCTTTTTCATTATGTGTTCTCCTTAAAAAACAATTTGCAAGGGCATTTTGTAAACCGGGAATGATTTCCCTCGCTTGCAAAACATTATACATCTTTACGGTTGATTTGTCAATGAATTTTTGGCTTTTGCGAAAATAACCGTCATTTTTCTTTGTATTCTCATAAGAAAACCGCCTGCCGTGAACGAAAAACGGCAGGCGGTATTTTTTATAGCTTTGTCGGCGGATAATGGCGGAGGCGACCGCTTAGTGCCGACTTTATAAAGCTTTAATATCTAGGTGATAAACCGAAGTAGTTTATCTTGTAATTCCCGTCTTCGTCAACAATCATATCAACCACGTAGGTGTCATAATCGTTTCCGTAGTCGTCAAAATACCAATGGTATTCAAGAATAAGGTGGTTACCGTCCTCGTTGCAGGGAAACTCTGCCTCTGCGTTGTCGTAATAGCTTATTTTGATAGTGTCTGCCATACTGCTGTAGCGCCAAATTCCGGTATATTCTTCGGGTGACCAAAGGCGTACGCCGTTACATTCGACGTAATTGTCTTGCAGGCGACTTATTTCTGCCAAATCCTTATGTTTGTCTGTCATAAGCCCATCGTAGACTTCCGCATCTTGGTCGTAAAGCGCGCGGATAAAACGCCTTATAACCTCTGCCCCCGCATACATATCCGCTTGGGCGGGTGGCGTAACTCCGTTGTTTTTGTAAACAAGAATGTATTCAGGCACTTCCTCCATACCCGGGCAAAGCTCTGTTGTGCCCTCGTGCAAAAGCTGACCGTTTGCGCTGACAACTATAGAGGTGTAATTGGTGTGGTAAATATTTTTAAACTCCATCAAGGAGTTAACCAAACAACCAAGGTATAAAGCTCTTTCTTCTTGGTTTTGTGTCAAGCCGTCGGCAAAAGCACTGTTCATTTCCGCGTGGGCGATGCGATTTTGGTCAAGGTAAGTACCCTCTATCCAAAAATCAACCAGTGCCGAGCCTGCGGGTATAGCCCCTTCTTTCTCCAAAATCTCCACAATACCCTTTTGGCCGTTGCGTATTCCCGCCTGCTTAAGCACATAGCCGTCCCTTGCCTCGTTGGGCAGGTAAACAAACCCGTCATCTTCAAAGCTTGTATCGTAAAGCTTGCAGCCTTCTATATCCGCCTTACGCACGGGTACCGTCAAAAAATATCCTTCCTCGTCGGCGGTTATCACATCGGGATTTCTGGTGTATTTGTAGCATATAACAAGCTTTTTGCTGTTTTCGTAATAAGTAACACCGCATATACCGTAGTCGACACTGCTGCTGGAAACAAGATACATCAAAAACAGGGTGTATTCTTCAAAAAACGCTTCGTCACAGCGTGCAAAAACAGCAGCGGCAGAGGGCATATCTTCAAAGTCATAGGCACCAAATTGATTGTCTTTGTTGTATTTTCTGATAAACAAATCAAGCTCTTCCCTGTTTTCAAATTTGTGCATGGCATGGGAGGAGTTTGCACCGCATTTGTTTTTCAGACTTGTACTCCACAAGTCATCTATGTCTATCAGCCCGCAGTTGGAAAACGCATTCCCTTCAATGCCAAGCTCCGTGCCTTCGCCGTCCTCGGGAACACTGCAGTCCATCTCTATAAGCTTTGCGTCGTGCCTTAGCACCAGCGCCGCATCAAGGCTGTTCACCTCGCCGTCGGCGTTAACGTCTGCCAAAGAAAGGGGATTGCCGAAAAGGGGGCTTAAAAGCGCATCGTGCTTAAGTATTAATGCGGCATCAAGGCTGTTCGTCGCGCCGTCAAAGTTAAGGTCGCCCAAGGCAAAATCCAAGGCGCCTGTAACGGTGGAAAGAGTAATCAAACTTGCAAACACCAAAAGTAATGCAAACGCTTTTTTCATGGCTTTATCCTCCTTTTTTTAGTCCTTTTCTTCGCCGAAGTTGTTCACCAAAATTCTGCCGTTTTCTTCAAATACAAGGTCAAACACAAATGTAGAGGGGGCAATATGCTCGTCGGTTTTCCAAAATTCAAAGCAGAAAAGCACGTGCCTTTCATCACCTGTGCGGATGGCGGCATCCTGATTATCGTAATACCTGAACCTGTATGCGGAGGGCAGAGTGTATTCGGTAAAATCTGTGGCATACTCTTCGGGCGGCAAAAATTCAATGGGACCGTCTGCAATGTAGCTTTCGTCTATCCTGTATATTTCCGCCATATCAAGGTATTTTTCAGTGGCCATAGCGTTGCAGGTGTCCACGTTGCCTGTTTGCAGGGCGGTAACAAAATCGCGCATAAACATCATGGCCGTATTAATTTCGTCATTGCTTGCCAATTCTTCTCCGTTGCTTATAAACAACAGTCCTTCCAAAACGCCAATGCCCGTGTAATAGCCTAACGGTTCGGTCCATTCGCCCACGTGTTCCGTTACCATGGGCTGACCGTTTACGGTTATCATAACTTTATCGTAAGAACCGTAGTAGTAGCAGTAGGGGCTGTAATCAAGCAAGGTGTTAACCAAACAGCCTACATAGAAGTATTCCGTCATCGTCCCTGCGGAAACTCCTTCAGCAAAGGTTTCGTTCATATCTACATAAGCAATGTTCGAACGTACATCAAAGCCTTTCATCACAGAACCATCGGGAATACAGCCTTCTTTTTCAAGGACTGCCGCAATCCCTTCTTCCGTGCCGTCAAAAAGAACTTCCTTAACAATGAAGCTGTTAAAGCTTTCATCGGGTGCGTAGATTTCGATAGGTCTGCGGTACTCTGCGGAATACTTGAGGCATCCCTCTATTTCGGACTTAAGCACAGGCACGGTCACAAAGAATCCGTTCATATCATCGGTGCCGAATATTGTGTAATCCACGTGGCCGTAGTAAAGTACCAGTTCTTTTTTTCGCTCAAACCAACGAAGGTCGTAGGCGGCGTAACGGTCACTGCCTGCGCATTGGATGTACTTAAGTATAAGGCAGTACTCTTCAAAAAAAGCCTCGTCATAGCTTTCGGTCACAGAATTAAAGGAGGGCACTTCGTCGTAGCCGTAGTCAAAGCCGTTTTCGCCGTACTTAGCCCTAAATCTTTGCAAATCATCTACGCTGTCAAAGCGGAAAAGGCCTCTTTCGTCAAGGGAGGTGGTGTAGATATCATCTATGGCGATGTAGTCTGCATGGGAGAGGGCACTCCCCTCGGTGCTAAGCTGTACTCCGTCACCGTCATCTGGCAGGGCAGAGCCTTCCGTATCAAGCCCTGCATCGTATCTTAAAATAAATGCTGCATCAAGACTGTTTACGCTGCCGTCTGTATTGACATCCGCAAGGGTTTCGTCTTCGATAACCAAAAGGCGTGCGTCGTGCTTAAGCACGGTTGCCGCATCAAGACTGTTTATAACGCCGTCTGTGTTCACGTCACCAACTGTGGTTTCTTCCGTTGCGGCTGCCCATAATGGCAAAGCGCAAAGGATAGCCAAAGTTAAAGCAAGAACCTTTTTCATAACATCTATCTCCTTTTATCAGTGGATATTTTCTTCGCCGAAGTTGTAAACCAGGCAGTTGCCTTCTTCGTCAAAGACAAGGTCAAATACGTACTCGTTACCAAGTACACCGTCCGTATCATGGTACAGGAATATGGAAAACAGCACGTGGCGCATTCCGTCATCCTTGGGTGCGGCGCCTTGGTTAAAGTAATAACCGTAGCTTTGTACCACAGGCAAAACAAAGCTGTTTTGGTAGCCCTCGGGTGGCAAAAATCTTATGGGCGTTTGATCCACAAAGCTTTGGTCAATATTGAAAATAAGCGCTCGGTTTGTGTAATCTTGGTGAACCAGGTTGTTATAGGCAGTACTGTTGCCTTGGTGCACTGCGGCAAGAAAACCGCTCATTACCTCAAGGGCTGTTTCTGTTTCCGCTTCGGTGGTAAGCTTTGGTCCGTTTTGGGCGGAGAACATAACGCCGTCAAGAACCATTTCGTCCTGAGCGGAACGGTAGCTTGCTGTAAACAGCTCGCAGTCCGCTATGGCGGACTTAAGTACGGGCACGGTAAGCACAAAGCATACAAGCTCACCCGATGAGTTGCCGCTTTCGTAGGCGTAGCTTATGTCAATCCCTTTTCCGTCGGCGGATATGGTCACCGTGGTTATCTTATATCTTGAAGAATTGTAACCCATAACATACAGGGTAAACAGGCTGTAATCCTCAAAAAACTTTTCGTCGCAATACTGAAACTCGGTGCTGAAGCCGGGCACGTTTTCATAACTTGTGCCATATCCGGGCAAGCCTTGGTATTTGTCTTTTATCGCTTGTACGTCCGCTACGCTGTCAAGCCTTAGCAAAGGGCTCATATACTCTGGGTTAAGTGCGTTTGCGTAAAGCTCTTCTCTGTCCATAAAGTCTGCCAGATAGAAATTCCATTCGCCAACCATGGGCTTTTCGGATTGGCTTGGCGGCGTGTCTCCCTCAAACTCGCGCTCTTCAAAAAATGTAAGCGGTTCCCGCAATTGTCCAAACAGATTGGTGTTCATGGGCTTATCATCCACTTTTATAAGCACACCTGTAGGTACTATTCCGTCGCTTTTGCTGAAATAGGCCAACCAGGTGTTTACCAAAGCGCCTATGCTGTAGTACTCCGTATAGCTTCCGTTGCCGCAGACCAACTCCTCAAATCCGGCTGCCATATTCAGCGTTATCACTTCGTTAATAGAATAACAGTCAATAGCCTTACAGCCTGCGGGCAGTGCTCCTTCGGCAATAAGCGTGTTGATTACTGCATTTGCATTTAACTCCGTATACAGCTCTTTCACCTCAAAGCCGTCAGGGTCTGCGGTGGGGATGTAAAAGGTCTTTTTTGCCCTGTAGACAAAGTTGTAGCTTTCAAAGTTTTTTGAATAAGCTTTAAGCACGGGCACCCCTATAAAGAACGATTGGTATTCATAGCTGTTTTCCAAACTTATGGCTTCGTAGGTAAAGGTTACTTCCTTGCCGTCGGCAGAAATAAGCACATCACCGGCTCTGTATCTTCTGCTGCGTGGTTCCATAAAATAAATCAAGTACAAGTCATAGTCTTCAAAAAACGCATCGTCCAAGTCCTTTGTGGATTGATTAAAGGACGGAACGTCGCTAAACCTATCGCTGTACACATCGTACGATTGGTGATATTTTCTTCTGAAGGTGTCAATTCCCTCACGGTTTTCTATTCTGTGAATCGGGTTAAAGCCATGGTATGCCGTAACGTAAAGGTTGTTTACCGCATCAAGCCAAAAGCCGTCCGCATCCATATCCGGGGACAAACAGAAAAAGCTTTCACCTATTATAGGCTTTTCTCCCTCGGGAGGACTGATTTCTTCCTCGGAGGAGGTGTCTGCCATGCTTTCGTCTTCTTCCTCGGAGGAGGTGTCTGCCATGCTTTCATCTTCTTCCTCGGAGGAGGTGTCTGCCATGCTTTCATCTTCTTCCTCGGAGGTGGTTTCCGC
>JAZSIW010000048.1:0-2378 GCA_045534025.1 Eubacteriales bacterium
GACGAAGCAAAGAACGCTCCCGTAATGGTTGACAGGGAAGAAACCATCAAGGAAAAAGTACTTGAAATGACCATTGAAGAGCTTGATATGTCTGTAAGAAGCTTTAACTGCCTTAAGCGTGCAGGTATCGACACTGTTGAAGACCTGACCAACAAGACAGAAGAAGACATGATTAAGGTTAGAAACCTTGGTAAGAAGTCCTTGGAAGAAGTGATACAAAAACTTCAGTCCCTCGGCCTTTCTCTTAAGAGGACCGAAGACTAAACATTCTGAAAAAAGGAGGCAAATGAAATGCCCGGAACAAGAAAGCTTGGCAGAAAGACCGATCACAGAATGGCTATGCTTAAGGGTATGGTAACATTTCTGCTTGAAAACGGTAAAATAGAAACAACACTCACAAGGGCAAAGGAAGTAAGCGCCCTTGCTGAGAAAATGATAACTTTGGGTAAGGTTAACAACCTTGCTAACAAGAGACGTGCATTCGCTTTCATTAAAAAGGAAGACGTTGTGTATAAGCTCTTTAACGAGATCTCTCCCGCATACGCTGACCGTAACGGCGGCTATACCAGAGTTCTTAAGTTAGGTCCCCGTCGTGGTGACGGCGCAGAAATGGCTATAATCGCTCTTGTAGACGCTGCAAAGATCTACAATAAGGAAGAAGCAGCTAAGGAAGAAAGCAAATAAGCCACTTTAGCACATAAAGCAAAAAGCCGACGGTTTAAAAACCTTCGGCTTTTTTGTTTGGTGATTGTCGGGGGCCTTATAAAGCCGATAGGCTTCACGGGGCCATTTTGTGTTTTATAAGCTGATAAAATAGCCATAAAGATTTTTATGAAACAATAAAATTTTATAATATTTTTAAGAATTAGTTATTAAAATAACATCACACTAAAGCAATTAATCCCTTGGAGGACGCTATATGAATGCAAAAAAATATTTACGTGCTCTTGGCGCCATATTGGCAGTAAGTCTTTGTATTTCATCTTGCAATAAAAGTGACGGCATAGATGACTCCTCTGCAGCAGGCGTGGCCGAAGAAAGTTCAATGTCCGAAAACAATGTTAATACGGAATCTGATAAGGACAACGAAGAATTAAGCCTACAACCCGAAAACTCTGCGGACACCGACACAAGCACAGAGGCGGTCATAGACGTAGAAAGCATGTTTACCGACAGAGACTGCAGAACAAGCTACGACGGCAAGGGCGCAGTTTTCGTTATGCTAAACGGGGACAGCATAAGCTGTAACTCCAACTCCGTATCCATATCCGGCACCACTTTGACCATAAAGGACGAGGGCAGCTTTATCCTTATGGGTGGCCTTAACAACGGCATGATAATAGTTGACGCCGAGGAAAGCGACAAGCCCCAAATAGTCTTAAGCGGCGTAAATATTACAAGTGCTGCCTCTGCGGCAATTTACGTTAAAAATGCCGACAAGGTATTTATCACGCTTGCGGAAGAAACGAAAAACATTCTTAAAAACGGCGGTAATTTTTCCGCAATAGACGACAATAATATCGACAGCGTTATATTTTCAAAATCTGACCTTACATTAAACGGAAAAGGCACGCTGACTATTGACTCGCCTGCAGGCCATGGCGTCGTTTCTAAGGATGATTTGGCCATCACAAGCGGGGATTACAACATAAACAGCGCTTCCCACGGGCTTTCTGCCAACAACAGCGTGCGTATAGCAAATATTGCTGCCGATATCACCGCAGGTAAGGACGGCATACAGGCAGACCACGATACGGATGCAAGCAAAGGCTTTATCTATATCACAAACAGCTCCTTAGGTATCACCGCAGGTCAGGACGGTATATCCGCAAGCAGTTCTATGCAAATAGACGGCGTGTTTGAGATAAAAAGCGGCGGCGGTAGCACCAACGGCGAAAGCCACAATTACGGCGGAAGCGCTTCTACAGCAGATACTGTCAGCATGAAGGGCATAAAGGCCACGGCAAGCATTACGGTTAACGGCGGCAAATTCACCCTCGATGCAGCGGATGATGCTGTCCATTCCAACAGTAATATTACCGTAAACGCAGGTGAATTTGATATAAGTACAGGGGACGACGGCTTCCACGCTGATGAAACCTTAACAATTGAAAACGGCGTAATATATATCGCAAAAAGCTACGAAGGACTTGAAGCGCTTAACGTACGCGTAAAGAACGGTCATATAAGCCTTTATGCAAGGGACGACGGTATAAACGCCGCTGGCGGCACAGACTCCAGCGGTATGGGCGGCGGCTTCGGTGGCGATAATTTCGGCCCCGGCGGAAGACCCCAAAGACCCGGAAATAGAATGGGCGGCGGAATGATGTCCGCAGGCAACGGCAGTATCGTTATCAGCGGCGGTGACATATATATCA